>JBNMHA010000035.1:0-23654 GCA_050872545.1 Spirochaetales bacterium
ACATGCATATTCGTAATCTCTTATTAATTGAAGGCGCGGCGATGATCCTGCAAACAAATGTTCTCTGATGGAATCTTCTGGATTATACGGCGGATTTTGGCGAAGAAAAGCGATTTCTGTTTCCTTATTTCTGCTGATTTTCCCGTCATCGGCAGGAATATCACCGGCAATTATGGATAGTAGCGTACTTTTTCCGCAGCCGTTTTTGCCTATAAGAGCGACTTTTTCACCGTTTTCAATCCCGAAAGAAATATTTTTAAATAAAGCATCATCTTTGCCCAGCTTTGTAAGTTTTTCAACAGACAGAATGTTCATGTCTTTTCCTTTTTATTGACTATTCAGTGCGGAAAATGTGCATTATGCCTTTGCCTTTTACTTCTACGGTGTCTTCTTCATCATATTTGATTAAATGTTTCGTTAATTTGTATGTAGATTCGCTTACCGTAATCTTATTTTTGGCACCGCAGTTTTCCATTCTGCTGGCCACATTTACCGCATCACCCCAAATGTCATAAATAAATTTTGTTTTTCCGATAATTCCGGCTGTTATTTCTCCGGAGTTTATACCTATTCGCATTGAAAATTTGACTGTGGATATTTTGTTGTATTCTTCAATATCTTTCAACATTCCGCGTGCAAACTCCAGAATATGAAGTGCATGGTCTGGGTCTTCATTCGGTATTCCGCACACGGCAATGTATGCGTCACCGAGCGTTTTAATTTTTTCGACACCCATTGCCAGAGCACGGTCATCAAAGCGCGAAAATAAATCGTTTAATGAAGCAACCATTATATCAGGCGTGTATTGAGATGACAGTTTTGTAAAACCGATAATATCGGAAAACAGAATAGAAACATTTTTAAATGAATCGGCAATTACTCCGTTGTCATGTTTTAAACGCATTGCTATAGGTTCCGGCAGAATATTCAGCAGCAACTTTTCGGAATTATGCATTTCATCTTCAAGAGCGCGCGTTTTTTCGGCAATAATTTTCTCTAATTTCTGTTCTCTGATTTTCATAATGCGGAATTTCAGCTGGAAAAAGAAGAAAACAGAAAGTGCAACTATAATTACTGATGTAATAATGAAGAACGGATTCTGATAAAAATACGCTTTCTTTATGAATGAAATCTGCGCTGTATTGTTGCTCCACACGCCGTCACTGTTTACAACTCTTAGATAAAAAGTGTATTTGCCCGGTTTTAAGTTTGTATACGATACATGGCGCAGATTCGTCAGCTTGGACGGTTCTGTATCAAACCCGATTAATTGATACCTGAAAAAGACTCGCTCCAGTGAAATATAAGTTAATCCGGTGTAGTTTATCGTTATACGTTTGTTTGATGCCGGAATGACGATTTTCTCGTTTGGAAAAGGAAAAATCGTTTCAGTGCCTGTGTCAATCTTTTCGATTACGGCAGGCGGCGGACTGATACTGTTTACTTGCTTTGGGTCATAAAACGATACGCCTTCTGCCATTGTAAAGCAAAGTTTGCCTTTTTTGTCTATAATGCTCAGTGCCGTGCTTGTAACTCCGTTGTTAAATAATCCGTCACTTTTGTTGTAATGTCTTACTTCAAGTGACGCATTTCTGCCGGCAGCAAGAGACTCGAGCTGCGACAGATGAACGGAGGAAATTCCGCCGTTGGAAACAATCCAAGCCGTGTTGAATCTGTCTATTAACATTTGGAAAATAGAGTCGTTTCCTAGACCGTTTGATATGTTGTAATTAAAAAAAGATTGTCCGTCATAGCGGCTTAGTCCGGTACCAGTGCATATCCAAAATGTTTCATTTTTATCTTGAGAAATTTTGAATACAACATCGCCGGCAAGGTTATCTTTCTTGGAAGTGAATGTTTTTATTATTTGCCCTTTGCGCATTATATTTATTCCGCCGCCGTCGGTTCCGACCCAAAGGTTTTTCTCGGTATCTTCCCAAAGACTCATAATAAAATCATTTGTAAGACCGTTTAGTGTTGTGTAAGTTGAAATCTCGCCTGTTTTAGAGTTGTAAATATTCAAGCCTTTTGTGGTGCCTATTGCGATACTGCCGTTTGAAAGTTCTAATGCTACACGAACTTTGTTTATCGAAAGCCCATTCTGTTCATTCAACGATATAACTTTGCCGTTTTTTATTATCAGCTGTCCCAAATCAGAATAAGTGCTTATCATCAGACTTCCGTCTTTTTTTGCTGCAAGATGTCTGATTCGTAGTGTACTGCATAA
Organism: Spirochaetales bacterium; assembly: GCA_050872545.1. Taxonomy (GTDB): domain Bacteria; phylum Spirochaetota; class GWE2-31-10; order GWE2-31-10; family GWE2-31-10; genus RGIG8597. The sequence goes on from JBNMHA010000035.1 coordinate 2,228, forward strand.
TTTTGTAATGTCATTTTCGATGAAAGTTTCGTTTTGATAGCAAAGAAGTCCTTTGTCTGTTCCTATCCAAAGAAAAGTTCTGTCATCTAAGATACAATTGACAGTTTCGCTTGTTCGTACCGATGTAAATCGTGACTTTGTTAATTTTTGAATTCCGCCTTGATCGGTTCCTATCCAAATATTGTTTTCTCTGTCCGAATAAATTGAACTTACGGCGTTACTTACAAGCCCTTCGCTTTGCGTATAAAAATGAGTTTTGTCTTCTTTTGTAACAATGAAAATTCCGCGGTCAGTTCCGATCCACACAGAATTGTTAATATCTTCTTCAAAAGTTGTAGTATCACATCCGCTGATTATGCCGTCTTTGCCGGTAAAAATTTGATATTCGCATTTATCGGTCGGAACAGTTTCTGTATCAACCTTTACTCTTACTGCGCTGTTATTGTTTAGTCCAAACCAGAAATTGTCGTCGGAGTCTTGAAAAACTGCTGAAACTTTTTTGTTCTGAAGAAAAGTAGGTTCGTAAAATTTAAACTTCTTATTTTCCCTGTCGTATATATAAACCGTGCCGTAAGATGTAGTGCACCAAACTTGATTGTACGAATCGCAAAACAATTGGACAATATTGGAATCTATAATGCCGTTGTTTTCTGGATTGGGAATATTGATAATTTTATTGTTATTTTTGCGGCATATTATACCGTTTGCCGTTCCTATCCACATTTCACCGTTTTGAGTTTCAATTATACTGCGGACAGAATTGCTCGGTAAATCATGAGGCAGAACAGAACAATTTACGCGGTTTTCGTCAAGAATCGAAACGCCTTCTTCATTGGAACCAATCCAGAATTCTTTGTTGCGATTTTCGATTATTGTGCGTGCCGAAACAAACGGAACGGAAGCATAAGTGTTGCGGTTGATTGTGGAAAAGTCCGAGCCGTTGAACCTTACAAGTCCGACGTATGTTCCGAAATAAATATATCCGCGGCTGTCCTGCGTAATGGAAGTGATAATATTTGAAGGCAATCCGTCGTTGGTAGTCCAAGAATGACTGACATAATTTGTTAATCTGAAATCTTCGGAATAACAAAATGTAAAAGTAAACAAACAGACTATAATAATCTGAACTTTTTTTAAACCGAATAACGAAATTGTCTTCATAATATTTCCTTAAATTAATCAGAAAGATTTTATTCTGAAATAATAATTTTGCCTCTGGTATATAATTTTTCCAGATTGTAAAAATCTCTCGCTTCTTTTTCAAAAATATGAACAATAATATCGGAAGCGTCAATCAAAATCCAAGGATTATTAGTAGGAATATTTTTAGACAGTAAATATTCTTTGTATCCGTTTGCCATTAAGTAGTCAATCAGGCTTTTCGTAATGCTTTCTGCATGAACTTTTGAATTAACGGTAAGAATTACAGAGTAGTGAGTCGCTGTTGTAATTTCTGATATATCGATGACAGTAAGGTGTTCTCCTTGTTTTTCTCTTATAAGCTGTGCAAGACCGTTGATTAAATCAATTTGTTCCATTGTTATCCCCAAATTCTTTAGAAAATTGGGTTTTCTATATAATAAAAACGCTTTTTTTGCAAGCTAGCGCAAATTAATCCGGTTTGCGTGAGTAGCTATTTTTTGATTTTGCATGAGAGAAAAAATCTTTTGCGGAGGAATCGTTCAATGATTTTGACATGAACATTTCCAGTTCGGTAAGTTTGCTGTTTTCTGCAAGTTGTCCGTTCATTTTTAAAACGCAGTGGTCGCCGGGATAAATTTTGCGCTTTATATTTTTTCCTAAAATACTTTGTTCTATTTCTATATCGCCTTTGTCTGAAAACACGGTAACACCGTATCCTTTGCGCATATAAATCTGAGCAGAAGCATTTTTCAGCACTGTTTTTCCGTTGATAAACATTACCGACAATTCATTATCCAAATCTTGCATTTTTTCGGAGCTTGTAATAATCATTCCGTTTACAACGTAAATTTCTGTAGTCAATGCATATTTCTTAATTCTTGTACTTTGCAGAATTACATCGCTTAGCTGGCTTATTGTAATATATGATTTTTCCGTTAAATCAAGCGACAGGCTGGAGTGGAGACCGGTCAAAATTTCGGTATTGTCAGACAACAGGTCACCATTTTTTACTGCTGTCCATCCGTTTTCGTCGCTGCTGCGAAATACTTCACCTTTTACTTCCGTTACTTTGAATGAAAGTTTTTGCTGTTCCGATTGCGCAAAGCAGATAATCGGCATGAGAAGAAAAAGAACGATAAACTTCATTTGCTGCTCCGTAGTTAGATTACTGTTTTTTTCTGAATTTTGATGTTATTACATTAAAATATGGAAGTTTGAAAATAATTCCCAGTAGAAAATATAATAATACTGCGCAAAAACCGGTAATACATCCTGATATTAGGTACTGAAATTTACTGTAAAGCAAAACATTTTCTTTGATAAAAGATAAAACTTGCTGATGAATGAAAAATATTAGTGCCGTAAAAATGCAGTTCATTGCAACAACTTTGATTATTTCAAGTATTTCGGTTTTCGGGAAGACTGTATATTTAACATCTTTTGCACAAAAAACCATAATCAAAAGCAGAATCATCTGCAATGCATAGCCGGCTGTCCGCCCGAAAGCAAGTCCCGAAATCTTCATATTTTCCGGTAAAATTTTTATCAATATATAAGACAGTGAAATTGTTGCGACACACATCAGAAGTGAAATAAACATAGGCATAAATGTTTTTTTCTGTGCATAGAAATATTTTGCTACTACAATTGTCACGCTGTAAAACGGAATTCCTATCATATAAGCGAAAAATGTACTACATGTCAGAATTGTATCCTGCTGTGTGAAACTTTTGTAGCCGAGAAGAATGTCAATCATTTCAAGCCGCAGTATTACCATCAGCGAACAAATCGGCAGCACTAAAAAAAGAAGTATTTTAAGTTTGTCAAACATTGATTCGAGCATTTTATCGTATTGTGCAAGTGCAAAATTTTTGCTGAATATCGGAAATGCCGTCGTCGAAAGGCTTACCGCAATCATTCCGTAAGGTACCATGCTGAAATTTTCTGCGTAACTGTAGATTGTAAGTGCACCGGCACATAAAAACGACGCATATCCGGTTATGAAAAATTTTACGAATTGTTCTCCGCCGAGTGCTATTACACGTGGAACGGCAAGAAATATCAGACTGAAAAATTCTTTGTCAAATTTCGGGAAGCAAAAAGTGTAATGAAAATTTGCATAAATTGCACCGGACAGCTGAATGATGAACCAGAGGAAACTTCCTAGCACAGTTCCCCAAGCCGCTGCGTCAATTCCGAGTTTCTTATGCAGAATCAGAATGCCGGCAATTATACCGATATTATAAAAAAGCATTGCGATTGAATAACTCGTATAACGTTCTCTTGCGTTCATATATGCACCGAGAATTCCGGCTAATGTAACAAAAATAGGCTGCAGCAGCATAATGCGCGTCAATCGTACCGTAGCCGCAATTTTGTATGAATCGCCGGCAAAACCTTTTACAAGGAAATTTTCTACTATAAACGGCGCAAAGAACCAAGCAAGAGCAGAGATTGTCGCAATTGCTGCAAAGAAGAAATTAAGCATTGCACAACAATTTTTGTCCAGTTCCTCATTGCTGCCGGAATTATCCTGATTACTGATAATTCCGGAGAAAAACGGCACAAGAACTATTGATATTATTCCGAATACCGTAAGGTTGTAGATAATATCGGGCAGTACAAAACTCGCATTGTAGCAGTCGGCAATGCCGTTGTTTTCCGTTGCGCCGTAGATTGCCGCAAGTATCGTGGATCGCAGCAGTCCTAAAATGCGCGAAAGAAGATTTGAAACAGCAACAATCAGCGTTGCAATGTAGAATTTCTTTTTATTCTCCGTCACTTACGCCTCTTTCTGAATTTCCCGAAGTGCTTTCATCATTTGCAGATTGATTTTTTAATGCTTCTTCAAATTTTTTCAGCTGTTGTTGCAGGTAATCATAGCTTGGATTTATATCGATTGCTTTTTTTATTGTTTCAACTGCTTTTTCGTATTGTTGAACTTGGTAATATGCTTCTGCAAGCGTATCAAGGAAATTATCGTTGCCGGGTTCCAATTCACAAGCTTTTTGTGCAAAAGCTACTGCATTTTCCGACTGAATGTGATTTTCACAATACAGCCAAGCAAGATTATTCAGTGCGTAGCTATTATTTTCATTAAGTTTAACGGCTTCTTCCAAATAAAATTTTGCATTTTCAAAATCTTTTATAACGGAATAAAGATAACCTAAATCAGCATAAATATTGCTGTTGCTTTCATCATTTTTCAATGCATCTTTCAGCAGGTTGACCGCCGTGTCAATCTGGTCATTTTTTCGGTAGAACTCAACCAAACTATTGACAAAGCTGATTTCTTTCGGAAATTTTTCATGCGCTTTAAGCAATATGTTGAGGTAATTTTCATTGTCATCGGTTTGGCGGTAAAGTTGCGCCAAATATTCATAAACAATTACATCATCAGGTGTTTTTTCCAAAAGGTAAAGCAGCTCTTCACGGCAATTATCAAATTTTTTCAGTTCATAATCGACCATAGCCAGTACGAGCGAGAAATAGTTATCATCCGGGAAATATATTTTGGCTTCAAGTGCAACAATTTCTGCTTTATCGAATTTTTTCAGTGCGAAAAGGCGGCTTAGATAATTTTTGTAAATATCAGCCTGATTATATTTCTTAATGAGCGGATCAAAGAAACTTTCATAATCCATATTGGGATTTTCCATTGCAATTTTAAATTGGAATGATTGCAGAAGAAGTCCAATGTATTGATTGAGATATTGGATTTCTGCCGCCGGAATTACAACATCACGAAGCTGTAGTTCTGAATCCAGAATAAAATGGTTGTCTGCAATTTTTTCTGCGGTGAATTTAAATAGAAAGTATTTGTTTTCTTTGAAGATGTTCTGCAAATTATGTTCAGCAATTCGGTAATTTTCAGGAAACAGACATTCCATTTTCTTTTTAAATGAAAATGCGAAATCTTTTCTGTAATCATATTGAGTTTCCGGCGGCATGGAAAACCATTCACCTAAATCGCCCAACTGGAAATTCAGTATTTGTTTACCGTCAAGCAGTAGTTCAGTAACATTATCCGCTGTAGTGTCGATTGTCAGATAAAAGTTTCCGGAATACGGATTGTCTTCTTTCAAAGTTATCTGCTCTTGTTTTAAATTAGGGAAAATTTCCTTTTGAACTCGGTAAAAGAATTCTTTCTTTGAATCTTCTGATTCCGCATTTTTTTCGGCAAGCTGCGTTCTGAAATATTCGGCAAAACTTCCGGTGATTTCTTGAGTAAGATTAACTTTTGCGCTTCCTATATTATTGATAATTACTTTGTAATCTTCTGTCATGCTGTTCAATGCGGCGTCAATTATCGGTGTAGACACAAATTCAGTCTTGCCGCTGTCTTCTATAATCAGCGCATTTACAGACTGAAGCTGCAACGTAAGATTGTCGCTGGCTGTGAATTTCGTGCCGACATCAAGGTATAATGCTTTGGAAATTCCATCCTGTGCCGGAACGTAAGTAATTATATGGTTGAAAGCACACGGAGCCGGCATGTCGGCAGATATTTGCCCATTGTTTACACTGGAAATAAGCATTGGATATGATTTGATTCCGATATTTTCTAAAGCACAGGCAAGAAGTGCATTTTTGTCTGCAATTGTTCCGCGATTGTTTTTTAATGTTTCAGCCGGAGTTTGTTGCGGCAGGAAAACACTTTCGCCCGATGTTGAAATATTTTTTTGCATATAGCGGTAAATTGCTTTCAGCTGCTCAAGTTTGCCGTCCGGTAAATTTGAGCATATCGGGCTGTTCGGAGGCAGTGCTTGTTTTGCTGTAGCGTTGTATTTTGGAGCAAACCATTTTCCAAAGTCATTCCAATCATCGTAAGAGGTCAGAACAATTTTCGGTGAAATATCGAATATGCAGACATTTTCAAGCTGTGAAAGCTGCAAAATTTCAGGATTTGTGCATGTATATGAAAAAGTTGTCGTTCCGTTATTGACTGTTTCTTCCGGAAGAAAGTCACTTACGCCGTCCGGAATCAAATAAAATCCGAGTTTGGACGGAAAACTTACCGTGTAATTTTTTTTGTATGTCTGGATTCCCGATGCGACATAAAAAATATCGCTGACATTCGGAAGTTCTTCTTTTTTATTTTCTATTCCTTTAAATGCGGCTTTGTAACATAAAATGGTTCCTTTGCTTAAACCGGAAGATTTGATAAGAATATTTTTTTTGCTGTCGTCAGCCACTGTCTGAATCTCAATTTGATTGCCGTTAATTTTTGTAATTGTTCCGTCGGGATTGATTAACAATGCTTCTGCCGAAATAACTTTGAAATGTTTTGAATCATAGGCGATAGGGAAGTTTTCCAAAATCTGCACATTATCGGTGGAATTTATTTTTATTGCGCCTTCCTGAATGTAATCGAAAATGTCGTTTTTGATTATCGATACATCTTTTTTGTACAAAAGGTATAGATAACTTCCTATTTCTTCCTGATTTTCTGTACTGTAATCACGGTTAAGCGAATTGATGTACTCTGTGTCTATTCCGGCAGTTACATTTTGTATTGCGGTGTTTTTTGTTGATTGTGAAATTAAGTTTAGGAAAAAAGAAGCTGTTGAGTCTTCAGGATATTTTTCTGCTATTTCATCAAAGATTTGCTGGGCGTCTTGCAGCTTTTTATCATGATAGAAACTCATTCCGAGCAGAAATGCAGCTTCTTTCCATTGGCTTTCGGAAAACGAATTACTTTCCAAACGTGCGGTAAGCGTTTTTTCTACTCCGATAAAATCTTTCATTGAAAATTCAAGCTGGGCTTTGTACAGATATAAATCCGCAAGTTCCGGGCTGTTGCCGATGTAGTTATCCAACAGCAGCAATTTCTGCATTGTCGTTTTTGATGATAAATCATTTTTAATTTTATTTATGTCTTTGTCATAAAAATTGATTTTTGCGTTCAGTAATGTAAATGACAGCAAAAAGAATAAGATTAGGTACTTTTTCATACAAACTTCCTGAATTGGGATATTAATCCGAGACTCTGATATGCTTAAACATACACAGTTAATTATAAAAAATAATCGGAAAAAGAAATGCGCTACTGTACAAGTTTTTTATATTACTGGCAAGTAATACGTGATAGTGCTTGGCGTTATTGGGACGCGACGCATTTTTTTACAAAATCGGCACAAAAAAGCGTAAAAAGTGAACTAATTCAATTTTATAACAGGTGCAATCGATAAATTATAGATAATTAGCTTCAGTTTGGAGAGGAGTTATAAATGTTAAAATTGGAAGACCTTTTTTATGGTTCTGATCTTGTGGCGCATGTTTTCAGAAATTCTTTACTAAAAATAGGGCAATTTTCTACAGATTATATTTTTTCAGTTAATGACTTGAGTTCTTTGCATGGCGAAATTTTTCAAAGAGTAATAGATCCGTTAATGCAGTTTTGTGATTGCAAAATCAGAATAAAGGATTTCAACAAATTAAACTTCAATTATATATTCCTGTTGAAAGATGCCAGTCTGCGCGGCTGTATGCGTTTTGTGGAAACACGCAAAAAGAAAGAAGAAGAAAATGAGAATTTGCCGCACTTGGATGTTTCGGAAATTTCCATAACACGTGCGACATTGGAAAAATATGCGGAAGAAATAGACCGTGATAATTACGCAAAAGTTTTGGAGTTCGTAAAGAAGAATGCAAAACTTGACAGTGTTACAATTATGAAAATGATAGATGCAGGAACGGCAAAACTGCATCCGTTTGCTCATAATAAAATAAATATTTCTGCAAATGAAATGTTGACTCGCTATGTTCAAAATTGGCGGGCGTACCTGCAAGGGCTTGTGGATAAAGCTTTCGGTGAAATTGCCGGAGAAAAAGAAATGCGTGAGAAAAAACGCGAAGAATTGGGGCTTGTACTTGAAACAGGTAAAGGTTACATAAAAGGGAAGTCAATCCCTAAGCTTATGGAACTGCGTCAGCGGCTGCTTTTGGATTTAAGTGCTGCCGGTAAAAATGAAATAACAAAGGAAGATGTTGATAAATTTTTGCTGAATAAAAATGAGTTCCAGATTTTTCAAGTAACTAAAACTGCCGTTGATAAAAAGTTTTATGGTACTTTTGAAGGTGAAGCTTATCATATCGATATTTCAGATTTGCAGAATGTTAAGATTACGGAAAATTCAGAAAGTTCATTTTCAATGAATGAAAAAAAAATTAACTTTCTCAGAGGTAAAATCAAAAATATGATAAGCCCGGAATTTTCTGCTGAAGTTAAGACGAAATATGAGAATTACAATAATGTTTATGTCCTTTATAAAAAGAAAAGAACAGAAATTTTTGACACAATAATAGAACAACGTGATTTGGACGGATTGAAACTGATTTTGGCAATACTTGATATTGATATAAAAGATCCGTTGGTAAAAACTTATTATGGTCCGGTGGAAAAGCTGAAAAACTCAATGGAGCAAGTAAAAGTTGATGAACTACTGTTGGGATTTGTGAAAACTCAAAAGGAAAATGTCGGATTCTTTGCTAAATTGTTTGGAATGCTTTTTTCATCGTCAAAGGAAAACGAACTTAAAAACAGTGTGTTAAAGGAAAAAACAAAAATTGCAGCAGTGACAAGGTCGCTTACTTCGGTGAATTTTTCTGATTCGGCAGGTCACCAAACTCCGGTTCAGTCTGCTATCGGAATTTTAAAAGCGTCACAGCATGATGATGAAATTCGGTCAATCTTGAGAATGGGAGTTGACAACAGTGAAAAGGTTGCGAGAATCTTCAGATTAAGTCAGGACATCGGTAATACAAACAAAGCGTATATCGGCAAGTCAGAAAGAACAAAAGCTGAATTTTTGGAAGAATTAAGCAAAGAATTCTAAAACAAAGGCATAAAAAATACACGACCGATTTGTTTCATTTTGGAACATTCGGTCTTTTTTTATATGGGCATTTCAATATATAAACCGCCAATAGTTTTGGTCGCAATTTTACACCAAATTTATTATTACTTTATGCTGAAAGCTACTAGAATCAATGAAGTGTCCAATAATTTGGGTACATTTCACAGCTGGAAAAATTATTAAAATACTTTTTTATAGCAGGAGGATTTAGTTATGAAATCTTTAAAATTTTTACCATTGCTTATTTTGGCTTTGTCACTTGCAGGTTGTATTGTTATTCCTACAGAAAACGTGAAATATTACTCATGCGGATTAGTTCCGGAAGTTATGGTGGTATCGGGAGCAACGGAAAATGCGAATACACTTTATATCAATAATATTTCCGGTGAAAAAATCAGGTCTGTTAAACTTGTTTATTCAAAGGCAACATTTAATGAAGCAAAAAGGAATGCAGAACCGAATTGGAGCGATTATGATAATGTATTGAATTCTTCTATCTACGATAAAGATAATGCATACTGTGATTTGAAACCGGGGGACAGCTTGAAAACTTTGTGGGTAAAAGTTGATACTGGTGACCGTCACTGCGTTTTTGCGGTTGTGTATGAAGACGGCTGCAGTATTGAAGTTAATGTCAGATCAAGCGACACTTAGGACGGTGAGCAGATGAAGAAAAATGCGTTAGTATTAATTTTGATTAGTTTTTCTTTGTCTGCGGCTTTTTCGCAGGCAATAGTAAGAACTCAAATTTCTTCCAGTCCGTCAGGTGCAGCAATTTATGTTGACGGTTCGCATATAGGGCAAACTCCGATGGAATTTAGGTTTCGTGATGGAAAAATGTACAAAGTTGAACTTAGGAAAAATAATTATTGCTCGGAATCATTTAATTATCGCGGAGGTTCAGGTAATATCAACAGAAGATTAGAGCAGATTCCACCGCCCAAACCATCTCGTGATCATAATAAAATGGCTTCACCGTCTTATGAAGAGAATCGTCGTCACGATAAGCGACATAATGACAGGTATGAACAGCCGAGCCGCAGACCCAATGATTATGAATATGATAGAAGAAAACCGCCTAAGCACAGATACAACAACAGAAGATACATGCTTACCGTAACGAGTGATATTCCAAGAGCGGAAGTTATCATAGACAATAAATTTGCCGGCAGAACTCCGCTGAAAATTGAGCTGGAAAAAGGAATGCATGACATTTTTGTTAATCTTCCGGGACATCGTGATTATTATGAACAGATTGATTTGGAACGTGACAAAGATATTTTCATTCGTTTTAGATAGTAGTTTTTTTTGCAGCTGGTTAATTTAACGTTTGCTGAAACGGCAGGCTAAAAAATAATCAGCTGCATGAACGAGTGAGGCTGTCCGGTAATTCTTTCAAAATACACATGTCATCTTCGGGCTTGACCCGGAGATCTGTTGTAAAACATTGTGTAGAATCTTATATCAAGTATGGAAATTACGCATAACATAAGGGACATACCTTAATTCCATAACAGAATACAATATGAAATTCTATCAGCTATTTACCAAGTCTAATACACTTACCGCATTTTTCCTACGCCGTTTTTGTGACAAACGCAGCTAAGTTCACATATAGAACAATGCGGCGATATTGGGGTGCAGATAGTTTGCCCATAACTTACCAGATAGTCGTTTATTGTACGCCAGTAGGGGGGCGGCAGAAGTTTACGCAGTGCAAACTCTGTTTCTTCCGGTGTTTTTGTATTTACCCAGCCGATACGGTTTGAAATTCTGTGAACGTGCGTATCAACGCAAATACCCGGCTTGTTAAAACCTAGTATTACTACCAGATTGGCTGTTTTGCGTCCGACTCCCGGAAGTTTTACCAGTTCGTCAATTTCATCGGGAATTTTACCGTTGTTTGTTTCCAACAGAATTTTGCATATTTCTTTCATCCTTACTGATTTAGTCTTGTAAAAGCCGCACGGATAAATCAACTGCGCAATTTCTTCTTCTGAAAGTTCTGCAAGTTTTTCTATTGAATCAGCTTTCTCAAAAAGCCGCATTGAAGCTTCAAGCGTCACTTGATCTTTTGTTCGCAGACTGATTAAAGTAGAAATAAGAATATGGTACGGTGTTTTTTTTAATGCGCTTATAAGCGAAACTGACGGTGCATTATTTTTTTTATATGCTCGGTCAAGAATGTTGTTAATTTCTTGAAAATCAAAAATATCTGTCATTTGGATTCTTTTTCAATAGTTTTCAGCAACGCCAATTGTTCTTCCGGAATCGGTGCTAAGCGTTTTGTCGTTAAATCAATGTACACCATTTCCGTTTGTCCGGTTGCAAGTATTTTATTTTCTCGCTTAAATGTGTAAATAAAATTAAAACGGTACTTGCTTATATCAGATGTTTCCAATTCTACGTCAAGATTATCAAACATCAGCACCTGTGATTTTATGTTGATTTGAATGTTTCTTAGCACCATGCCTAATTCTGTTTTGCCCGGTCTAATATCAACGCCGTTTTTTGTAAAAAAACCGCATCTGGTTCGCTCCATGTAATAAAAAAATTTCGGATGATGAATAATTCCGTAATTGTCAATATCTTCAAATTCCACATGAATCGGATGATGATACATATTTGCCTCCTTGTTTTTTATCATAGTTTATTATGCAAAATGGGTATAGCTGCTTGCCATACCCATTTGTGTGTTTATGTTTAAAATGTTTACATAGGATTTTTTTGTACATTGTAAAGGTCATGAACACCGCCTTCAATTATTGAAGATTGGCTTCTGATCTGCATTCTTAATTTTCCGCTTATTAAAGCAGCGTGTAAATCAGGCAGCGTTCTGATACCCACATCTTGGAATGCATGACGCACGCCTTGTGCAAGGTAAGGCACAAAATTATCTACACTTCCTCTGTCGACTACTGCGCCTACAACGCCCTGTGCAACTTTGATTTTTGATGCTTCTGCAAAGTATCGCTTGTCACCGCCGACTTTCATTGCTTCGGAGCTTGCCATTCCGCGGTATTTTTTCATTCTTACGCCGTCGCGGTAGAAATATTCTCCCGGTGATTCAGATGTTCCGGCAAGAAGACTTCCCATCATAACAGTACTTGCACCGAAAGAAAGAGCTTTCATTATATGACCGATTTGGCTGATTCCGCCATCTGCAATAACCGGAACATCGTATTTTCTGGCAGTACGCGCAGTGTGATAAACCGCTGTTGCCTGAGAACGTCCGGTTGCCATAGTTTCCTGTGTTGTACAAATAGAACCCGGTCCCATTCCTATGCGCAGTCCGTCCGCTCCGGCTTTTATCAAACCTTCTGCCTGCTCTTCGGTTACTACGTTGCCGCCGATAACATCCAGTTCCGGGTATTTTTTCTTGATGTACTGTAACATTTCTATTTGCCACTTTGTAAAACCTTGTGCCGAATCGATCAGCACAACGTCAACTTTTGCTTTTACAAGTTCGTCGAGTCGTTCTAAATCTTTGCCTTGAGTGGAAATTGCGGCACCGACAACAAGCTGCTTGTTTTTGTTTTTTGTAGCAAGAGGGAAGTCTCTGTTTTTCTTTAAATCTGTTCTTGCAAGAAGTGCTTTTAATTTTCCATCACTGTCGATAACCGGCAGTTTGCCGACTTTTGTTTTTCTTAAAAGCGCATTGGCTTCGGAAAGAGTTATGCCTTCCTGAGCAGTAACAATATTTGTCGTCATAACATTCTTTAGTTTTTGAGTAGGATCTTTTTCAAAGTCAATATCACGATTTGTGACAATTCCTATTACCTTTGTATTTAAAGTTCCGTCTTCAGTGATAGGAATTCCGGAAAAACCGTGAGTTTCTTTTAAGTCGAGAACATCGGAAACCGTGTGTTCCGGAGACAGTACAACCGGATCTGTAATAAAACCGTTTTCAAAACGTTTTACTTTTTTTACCATTTCAACCTGTTCTTCTACCGTGTTATTGTAATGAATAATACCAATACCACCGAGAAGAGCCATGTGAATGGCCATATTTGCTTCTGTAACAGTGTCCATTGGAGATGATACAAAAGGTAAGTTTAACGAAAGATTTCTAGTAAGTCTCGTTCGTAAATCAACATCTCCCGCTGCGAAATCCAAATAACCGGGCATTAGGATAATATCATTGTAAGTATAACCTATGACCTGATTAAAAATATCTTTAGCTTCAAAACCGTTACCGCCGATTTCCATTTTTCTCTCCCTCAATAATTGTTAAAAGTTTAACGGCATAAGTACCAAAAAACATATTGAAAGTCAATGTGTAATATTTTTGGAAAACAATTTGGATAAATCGATTGTGCAAAATAATTTTCATACTGAATCATTTTTCCTGTAGTGATATTTGTTGTTTACTGCAGGAAGTAGTTGTACAGTTAAAAACTTAAAACCGGGAGCTTTTTAATGAGTGAAACTTTTGAAAAACTGCAAAATAAAATAGACAAAAGTTTTTGTTTATTTGCTAAATCAATAATGTCGCAGAAAATGATTTTTATTATGTCACTGGCAGCTTTTGTTTTTCTCTGCATTTTTGTTTATTCCGATAAAAGCATATTTTCTTGTTTGGCTGTGGGGCTTGTACTTTCGACGATTTGTCTGCTGCCGACGAGTTTGCTTACAAAAAATTTTACCGTGTTCAAAAAATATTTAATTCAGTGCGGTGTGGCTGCGGTCGCATTAATAATAGGATTTCTGCTGTTTTATAATAAAAGTGATTACTGCGTGAGAGTCTATTACGGAATAATCACCGCAGCTTTTCTTTATACGGTTTTTGCTTTTATTCCCAAGCAGAATTCCGATGCATATTTTTCAAATGTTGTTAAATATGTAGGATTTTCTGCGCTTGTCAGCTGTATTTTACTCTTTGGATTTTGGCTGCTTGAATTTATTTTTGTGTCTTTGTTCTTGAAAATAAGTTATATGGAAAAACTTCTGTGCTGTACGTTGTTTTTCACTTTCTTTTTTGTTTTCGTTAATGTTTTTACCTGTTGCATTTTCAGTAAGCGCAGCGATAACTCAGCCGGCAAAACTTTTAAGATTATATTTTTATATGTAATGTTTCCACTTTACACAATTTTGATTGTGTTGCTTTATGCTTACCTTGCTAAGGCATTGATTGTAAAGGAGCTTCCGCGAGGACAAATAAATTGGTTTGTATCATTTGCAACATGTTTTTATTTAATATTTTATTATACGCTTCAAGAATATAAAGAAAGTCTGCCTGTAAAATGTTTCTTTAAAATAGGAGCATTTATTGTTTTGCCGCTTATAGCAGTTCAATGTATTTCTTTCAATGTTCGTATTGCAGCTTATGGGTTTACGGTAATGAGGTATGCAAGTTTGCTTTATATAATTTTTTCTACAGCTGCAATTTTGCTTACTGTTGTAAAAAATGGTGCATTTGCAAAATGGAATTTGATCATTCTTGCCTGCGTTGTTTTAGTTGCTTTGATTTCTCCGTTTAATGTGGTCGAAGCAACTTATAAAAATCAGCTTGGTCGAATGGAAAATGTTTTAAGAAAGAACAAAATGTTTGATAAAGAATTGCTTGATTACAATGCTGATGAAATAGAAAAAAATATTTCGAATGAAGAACGCAAAATTCTTTTTAATTCATTTTGCTGCATTTTGAATTTGCAGCATTCTGTGCCTGATTGGTTCGGTGAAAGAGATTTTTTAGGAACTAATAGGAAAGTTTTGTTTGAAAGCATATTTGGAATAAAAGCTGAAAGTGAAGATGAAGAACGTATTGTGTCACTCTGTTATAATAAGGAAACTTTTGCTTTTGATATTGCGGAATATAATAGAATGGAAGTAAAAAAGGTTAGTTATTATTATCAAAGTTCGATTGTGCTTGAGTACTTTTCAAAAAAAGTTGATATAACCGAGTATATTTTATCCTGCAAAAATTCCGATTCTCAGTTGGTTTTTTATCCTGATGAAAATACGGTTATATATTTCAGTAAACTTTCCTATTACTACAACAAAGAACGGCAGGAATTCACATCGTGCAATATAGACTGTGTAATTCTTCAGTGATTCCCGGTGGATATTTCATTGTAATAACACGGCATTGTGTCATTGTCGGGTTTGACCCGACAACCTGTTGTGAAACCGAATGGTAGATTCCCATGTCAAAGTACGGGAATGACATCTAAAACAAACAAGCACGAGAATGTATACAGGACAAGTTAGGCACGTGATGTCTCACTTGTCATTGTTGGGTTTGACACGACAACCTGTTGTGAAACCGAGTAGCAGATGGGCAGCCTTAGAAGTTTAAGTCATAGAGGTCATTGAGCTTGCCGAAATGACCAAGTACACTACATGGTGGTTTCGATATAACCAAAAACTAAAGTTTTTGGCTTGCTCAACCACCACGACTTAGTTTATTGTCATTGCCCGACGTGATTCCCTAATGTCATTTCCTTGCATGGTTTTATGTCATCTTCGGGCTTTTATCTCCTTTGTCATTGTCGGGTTTGATTCGACAATCTGTTGTGAAGCCGAGCGGTAGATTCCCGTGTCAAAGCACGGGAATGACTTGCAAAACAAGCAAGCACGCAATGACATGTAAAACAAGCAAGCACGTAATGACTTGCAAAACAAAGCAGGCTTAATAAAATCCTTTTATCGACTTATATCTGCTTTGTGCTTTTAGATGTTCTTCATAAGTTTTTGAAAATTGATGAGTCCCTTTTGCCGGATCTTTCACTACAAAGTATAAATAATCGGATTTTGCCGGATTAAATGCTGCTTTCAGCGCGTTTATTCCCGGATTGGAAATAGGTGAAGGCGGCAGACCTGCGTTTAAATACGTATTGTAAGGACTTTCAATAAATAAATCTTCTTCAAGAAGCCGCTCTTTCGGTTTGTCTAAAATATACTGAACGGTAGCACAGCTTTGCAGTTTCATGTTTTGCTTCAGTCGGTTGAAAAATACACCGGCAACAACTGCCGCCTCGCTTTGTGCACGAACTTCTTTTTCTATGATGGAAGCAAGAATTATTCTGTCATAAAATTGTTCGGAAGAAAACTTTTCGTAATCAGGAATTTCTTGTTTCAGTCGTGAATAAAATTCATCAACCATTGCATGATAAATTTTTGCGATTCCTGCACCTTTACGGATTGTGTATGTTTCCGGGAACATAAAACCTTCCGGCGTTTTGCAGTATGTCGGCAGTCCGATTTTTACAATCCAGTTCGGTTGCGATGTAAAATCGTCAATCTGTTTTTTCGTTAAAATATTTTTATCAACAAGAACACGGTTTATTTCCTTAAAATTGTAACCTTCTGGAATTGTAAAAGTAACAGTGGAAAATTTCCCGTTAAGAATATTCCTTATTATATCCGTTGTTTTTTCTCCGGGCTGTATTTGCAAATAACCGCTTTGCAGGCGTTTATCCAAACCTGAAACTCTTGTCATTACCTTAAAAAAAAGTGCCGATGTAATAAGTTTTTCTCTTTTCAGACGCACTGCAATTGCCGATGCGTAATCTCCCTGTCGAATATCAAATTCTGTGCCTTTTTCCGGAATATCGGAACTTGCTCTGTTTAAAAGTAGAAAGCCGCTTCCGCAGCCGGCACAAAAGATAACAGCTAAAAGCACAACCAATTTTATGATAGTCTTCAAGATAATTCCTCCAACTTATTTCCTTTTTTGGTAGCGAGTGCCGTAAGGAAGCATTGCTTTTTCCAAATCACGCGCATTTGCAAGTGCATCAAGCGTTACATTTGAACCTGTAAAGTCAGTGCTTTTCAAAACAGCTGCGTGGAATATAGCATTATTGAGGTTTGTATTGCAAAATTTTGCGCCGGATAAGTTCGCATTTGTAAAAATGCAGCCTTCCAAGTCACTGTTTGAAAAGTCGGCGTTTCGTAAATCTGCTCCGGTGAAATTTATTCCTATCAGCTTTGCATTTTTAGCGGAAGCACGGTTCATATTTACATTATTCATAACAGAATAGCTTAAATCGGCATTAGTGAAATCTGCTTTCCCAAAATTGCTGCCGGTTAAAATACTGTAGCTTAAATCGGCGTTGGTGAATTTTGTATTGTCGTATTTTGAATTCATTAAATTCTTTCTGGTCAAACCGGCATTGGTAAAATCTGCTTTTTTATTCGGACAGCCGCAGAGGAATACGCAAAGTCCGAGCAGTAATAAACATTTTTTCATGTTCCCTCCATAATATTTTACTTAAATTATCGAAATAACATTATTTCTGTTTAGTAAAAAAAAGTTTCTTTTCTTTGATTTTTATTTTATCCTTCAAGGACTTCTGCTAAATGACGAAATCTGTGTTATAAGTTTATCTTGAGCATAATTTAATAAAAGCTATAAGGAGAAGGAAATGGCATTTAAAGATGAATACAATTTTGCCAATCTTGTGAATGAGGCGGAAAATCTTATTATCAACGAAACCGAGCAACAGTTGAATTTAGAAGAGAACAGTGATATTTGCCGATGTCAGGATTGTGTTCTTGATATTGTGGCTTATGCGCTGAATCAAGTTCCGGCATCATACAGATGTACTTACAGCGGCCGTTTATACGCTCAGGCTCTGTATTTCGAGGAGAATAAGTATGCTGTTTACCGCAATGCAGTTAAAATTGCCATTGATAAAATCAGAAAAAATCCATCGCATGACTGATATGAAATTTTTATATATTAAAAAAGTAACGTTTCGTATTTTTTTGATAATGCCGATTGTTTTTTTTGTATCCTGCGGAACGATTTTGGATACAGGAAAGATAATCGGTAGATGGAAATTAGTTACTACGGAATTTTTTGAATATCATGAGGGTGCTGATAGTTATATCTGTTATTCCACATCAACGCTGCCTGTAGGTACAACGGAGCCATCATCCAGACAACCGGTACTCGGAAATTTTTTCTTCAGCCCCGAAATCACCGATAACTTCTATATTGTGTTTAATGACAACGGAGCCGGTGTCGATGCAGACGGAGAATTTTTGGTTTACTTTAAAGATTCTCCCGGTGCTTCTGACTACATAATAAACAGCAGTTCTCCGGGCAAGTGGAAGCTTGATTCATTTAACAATCGTTTGACATGCAGCATTCCACAGGCTGAAAACCGAGATGTAAGCAGTGACGCAACTGATGACGGATACGGAATCTGGCAGACCGGATTTTCTTTAAGCAATGACTGGCCGTTGTCGTCGCCGGAGAAAATGGAGCTTTTGATTAAATCCAAAGATGCAGGCGTTGAATATTTTAATGTTGAAGGAACAGGCGTTACGGCGACAATGATGAAAGGATATTTTGAAAAACAATGAAAAATAACAATTTTAAATTTCGCATGTATGCCGGAAAAAAGTTGTCCGAAAAGAAGTCGGGAGCTTCGGTATTTGTGGCATTGTTTGCCGGAATTGCCGGAAGTTTTGCTGTACTGATTGTAGTCATTGGGGTAATGAATGGCTTTCAGGATAACTATATAACACGTCGCATTGAAATAGCTTCATATCATGCGGTTATTCATCCGACTGATGATAAAGCCGGTTTTGTTTACGATAAGGCTGTTGTCGAATATCTGTACCGCAACGTACCGGAAATAGAAGCGGCTGTTCCGTTTTGTGATCGGGATATAATTATTTTATTCCGCAATAAAATCGATTCAGACCGACAGCCGGTAGAACTGCGCGCTGTAGATTCTGAAGAAATTTTGAAAGACAGCCGCTTCCTTGAATTGTTCAACATTACACATGGAAAATTAGACCTTTCTGATGATAAAGTGATTTTAGGTGAAGAACTCGGCTGGCGTGAATTATCATTTGCGCGGCTTAATTCGCCGGTTTATTTGACACCAGATATAAGTCTTCAAACTTTAGCTGGCAGAAAAGAAAAGAATGCGGAAGAATTTCGCGTCAGCGGCTATTTTAATACTGGCAGCTATGATTATGACCGCTATTGGGCGTTTGTTTCCTTATCATCTTTTTTTAAACTTACAGGTACAAGCCAGATTGACAGTATTGGTGTGAAATTCAGAAAAGGTGTAAATAAACGGGCTGCAGTTGAAAAAATCCGCAGCTTGCCCGAACTTGAAAAATACGGACTGGAAATAAAAACTGCGGAAGAAATCAACAGTGCGTATTTTGCTGCACTGCGTTTGGAAAAAACAATGATAATGTTTTTATTTGTTATAATTTTTCTTATGGTTGCAGTAAATATTTTCGGAACTCTTAGGCTTATGATATTGGAAAAAAAGGAAAAAATACTGATACTCAAGGCATTAGGAACTGTTCCGCATGATATTGAGCAAATTTTCTTGTTTGAAAGTCTAATTCTT
This sequence comes from Spirochaetales bacterium, assembly GCA_050872545.1. Taxonomy (GTDB): domain Bacteria; phylum Spirochaetota; class GWE2-31-10; order GWE2-31-10; family GWE2-31-10; genus RGIG8597. Next base: position 21,552 of record JBNMHA010000035.1, read on the forward strand.
GCATTCGGCGGTGCGGCAGTCGGGCTGCTTGCCGGAACGTTTATTTCCTACAACATACTTAATATTTTCGCTGTGGCTGAATTTATAATTAATTCGGCTTTGCGGATTGCTGTACCGGCAAGCTTTTTCAGACCGCTTGTAATTTATGACACAAGCATTTATTACCAAACAGATTTTCTTGTGAAATTCAAATTTGCGGAACTTGCGGCAATGTACTTTTCGATTGTTCTGCTTACGCTGCTGTCTGCCTATATTCCTGTTGCAAAGGCTGCACGTCTGCGTCCTAATAAAATTCTGCAGGAGTCATTATGAGATTGGAAAATCTGATTGCCCGGCGTTATATTCGCTATTCCGGCGAAAACCGTGAAATTTCATCATCTGCAGCAACAGTTATAATTTCTATTGCAGTCGGAATTATTTTCTATATTTGTTCGGTGTCTGTCATGAACGGCTACATTTACGGCGTTATGCAGTTGTCGTGCGAGGTAAAATCATTTCACGTTCAGTATGACGGAGCCAGACAGGAAAATGTTCCGCTGACCGGCAGCATAGAGAAACGCCGCGAGGCATTGAAGGGAAAAGGCTATGCGGAAGCAGAAGAAATTCGGCTTCATTTTGCGACAGATAACGAAGTGAAATATAGTGCACTTTACCGTGAAACAAATGCCGTTTTGCAATACTCCGGCAAAAGTACGGCAGTGGCGTTTTTGCGTGAAATACCTGAAGACATTTTTCGAAATGATGACGGTTTTGATAAAGCGGTTAAGCTGCGTGAGGGAAATAAAACGCTTGCTTTCGGTGAAATTATGATTAGTTCCAAAACAGCACAGAAGCTGAAAATCGGAGTAGGCGATAAAGTTTTTGTATCGTTTATGGAAAATGATAGTACTGCATCAGTGCGAATCAGAAAACTTACGGTAAGCGGAATATTTTCGTGCGGATTGTCGGAACTTGATGAACAGCTGGCGTTTATCGGAAGAGAAACCGGACGCAGAATGTTTAACGAACTGCCTTATAATATTATGCTGAAACTTTATCATTATGACAGAGCAAAAAAATTCTGCGCTTTATATCAAACCGATGGCTATATGGCATTAACAAATTGGGAAGAAGAAAATTACAATGAGCTTTCCGCGCTTCGTTTTCAGCGCAATATTATTGCAATGATTGTTATATTGGTTTTGTTTGTTGCTGTGCTGAATATACTTTCTACAATTAATATTACGGTTTTTGAGAAGAAACGAGAAATCGGAATCCTGCGTTCAATGGGATTTGTGCCTGCCAGAATTACAAGCTTGTTTTTATACTTTGGACTTTATCTTGCGGTGTTGGGAATTGTTCCGGGTGTCGCAGTCGGTTTGCTGCTTTCTGAAAATCTCAGCAGTATAATTGCCGGTGCAGGAAAAATATTGTCAATTGTAAATATTATTGTTTATCACATAGAAAATCTGTTCTTTAAATCGCCGGAACCGACAGCTATAGAATTTTTCTCAAGTGATTTTTATTTGGATAAACTTTATACATCTATAAGTGTAAATGAAATTCTGTTTATAACCGGATTGACATTAATTTTTTCGGTGTCAGCTGCATTAATTCCCGCATTAAAAGCCGGTTATATAAAACCCAACGAGGTATTAAAAAATGAATGAATTGCTGCATGTTGAAAATATCTGCAAAACTTTTTCCAGCGGAGATGAAACGTTGCATATTCTCAACGGAGTTCAGTTATCGTTGAATGCAGGAGAGACAATTTCCGTAACAGGAGAAAGTGGTTCCGGTAAATCTACGCTGCTTCACATTTTAGGCGGGCTTGATACGGCAGATTCCGGCTCAGTGTACATTGACGGTTCGGATATTACGCAGCTTGATGAAACTTCGTTGTCTGAACTTCGCAACAAGAAGATTGGCTTTATATTTCAATCGCATTATCTTTTGGAAGAATTTGACGCAGTTGAAAATGTAATGCTACCTTTTTTAATTAACAACTACAATAAAAATGAGGCTCGGCGCAAGGCAATCGAACTTCTTGTAAAAGTCGGGTTGGGCGAGCGTTTGTCTCATCATCCGTCGAAACTTTCAGGCGGAGAACGTCAAAGAATTGCG
>JBNMHA010000036.1:0-23503 GCA_050872545.1 Spirochaetales bacterium
GAATGAGCTTGTGGAACTTGTTGCTGACATGATAATACGCATTTTCCTTTAGCTGTCGTGGTTTTCGCATAAGCACCTCCACTAAGCTTTAATGCGTTTTGGTGTCATTTTTAACTACAAGATTGAGAATACTTTACATATTTTTACATTTTCTTATTGTGAAAAAGGAATTAGAGGCGTTTCAGAAGGTGTTAATTTTTTGAAATAAGGCAGAAAATGCGTAATTTTTGCTGGTGTCAGACCCTTATTCGCTTTTGGAATTAATAGCAGCTTTCGGTTCGATTACTAGCTAAGAGACAGGTCTTAATACTGAAACGGAATATAGGTCTGACACCAAGTTACATGCAAGAACCACAAGGGACAGATCCTAATCCCAAAATAGTATACAGACCTGTCCCTTTGCATATTTCCACATCCAACTAACTTTGTCCGTATTCCAAACTAGAATTAGGGTCTGTCCCCAGCAAGAGTCTCTTAATTTATATCAATAAAGAATGCATTACTGATTTTTGTTTTGCCACTTTGATTATTTAAAGATATTTGTGTTTTGGAAGTCTCACTTGACACATTATTAATAAACAATTGATAGTTGTTGTTTTCAAATATCTTAGGGGATGAAGTTAGAAAATCTAGCGTATGAGGCTCGGAAGCGGAAGATACAAGCAGATACGGAATAGTTGCATTTAAAACAAGGTTAATATTTCCGCTGTAAGTTCTTGCACTTATAAATGAGTTATCTCCTGTCTTTATTATATTAATATTTGTATCACCATGTTCATTTGACAAAAGCACGTCTGTCGACAGTGTTAAGTCAAATGTTGCATTTATATTTCCGTTTATAAGATTTATTTTTACTGTGGAATTCTTAAAATCTCCGGTAACATCGCCTTTTTTTCCTGTTAGATTAAAATTACCGAATGTATCTGCTATGCTGCAAGTTGCACTGTCTGTTGAAATATTCAAGTTCTGTAAATAAAAAGGAACTTTTATTTGCAAATTAATTTCTGCATCTATTAATGATTCTATTGTATAGACATTCAGATTAAAGTTTTTATCAGCTTCTTCTCCTTGAAACTTAATCAAATTCTGTTCTGGAAAAACTAACGAGTGAATATAATTAGTCGCATTTATCTCTATAAAATCATTATGCCAGCCACAAATGTCAATTTTTCCTGTTGGCAGTGACAAATTCAATGCTGTTGCATTATTAGTGCTTTTAAAATTGTATTTCTCAATTTTAGTTTTTGTTGTACAGCTAATTATACATGAGACAGCAAAAGCTATAAAAAACAAATTTTCTAACTTTCTTTTCATTGTATTCCAATAATATTCAATGTATTTGCTGCTGTACGCTTCACGGCTGCACTTGAATCGTTTTCTTTTAAGTCCTTCAATTTATTTACGAGTGTCGTATTTGGAACTTTCTTCAATGTTCCTGCAGCAGCAAGCCGTGTTTCTGCATTGTCAGATTGTAGCAATAATTCTAAAATAGGATCCAATAGATTGGAATCAGTCCTGTAAACTATCTGTTCGATAGTTTTTTTCCCGGTTTTGTCGGAATTTTCATATAGGTCTTTCAGAAATGCAACATTTTCAACAGAGGGATTTTTCACTGTTCCAACAGCAATGGAACTTAATGTTGCCGGAGAAAGCTTCTTTTTTCCAAGAGCTTCTTTTAACGGAGTAATTCCCGTATTTCCCATAGATAATAACGTCCACAATGCTTCATTTTTAACTGATGTATCCGGATCCTTTTTAAATTTGTAAAGCAGTAAGTCAATTTTACTTGTATCTTTATCTTTTGCTATGCCCTGACATGCGTAGACTCTTATTTTTGCATCGTTGTGGCGCAGCATATCTGTGTAAATAGGCAAAACTACCGCATTTTCAAATGAAGCTAATGCAGCACCGGCATATTCACGCACTTTTACATCTTTATCACTCAATTTTTCGCGCATTAATTCAACAGCAGAAAGATCACCTATTTGCGCAAGTGACGACATTGCGTACATTTTTACAAATTTTCCAGAAATATCACTTTCAAGAAGCTGTTTCAAATAATCTGTCGCGGGCTGATATTTCCATTCGCCTAAAGCTTTCAGCAAAATTGTTTTAATGTCGTCTGATAACTCAACATTTTCCTCATCATCATAAAAATCATCAGTATCATCTGTGTTATCACTGATAATGCTGCTGTCTGTTGACTTCAAATACTCAAGAACAAGCTCGGCAGTTGGATTGTCCGCAGCTTTTGCCAATGCTACAGCTGCATTTTGCTGAGTGATAATGTCATTTTTTGAAAGCTGCTCTATAAGATAATTAACAGAATCCTGACTGCCGTGTTTTGCAAGAAATGAAAATTCCGTCATGCGCAGTTCTTTGTCGGTATCTTCATTTGTTGCTTCGGTTGTAATGTAAGTTTTTATGTTGTCCGGCAGATTTTCGCAGCGTGTAAAATAACGTACCAGTTCAGTTTTTGTCTGCATAAGAACCGAACTTAAATATCTTTCGTACAGAATATTCATGTATTCTTCTGGAAGCTCGGTTTTCTGTTCCTTTATAAAACTTTGAATTTCACTTTCTATTCCGTATAACAATGTGTCTTTTATGGTAAATTCTTTTTCATTATCCTCTTCCGGTTTTTCAGCGGCGAACATCAGATGCGGAAAAATCAGACTGAACATCAGCAGAAATAAAATATAAAAATTATAATGTTTCATTTTTATACTTCCTCAAAAAATCATCACGGAATTCAACAAATGTACCGTCAAATATTGAACTGCGTATTTTTACCATTAATTTTTTCATGTAGTAAATGTTGTGGTAACTTGTCATGCGCAGTGCTGATATTTCTCCGGCTTTTAATAAGTGGCGAATATATGCTTTTGAGAAATTCTTGCACATATAGCAATCGCATTCGGTATCCATAGGCGAATGGTCTGTTCTGTATTTTTCATTGCGCAAATTTATTCTTCCGTGATTTGTAAATACACTGCCGTTTCGTGCTATGCGTGTCGGCAAAACACAGTCGAACATATCGACACCGGCAGTAACGCCTGTAAAAATGTCTTCCGGTGTGCCGACTCCCATCAGGTAACGAGGTTTATCTTCCGGCAGCAGCGGGGTAGTGTAGGACAAAATATCATAAAATACATCTTTAGATTCGCCGACAGAAAGTCCACCTATTGCATAACCGTCAAAATTAATTGCGATAGTTTCTTTTGCGCTTTTTTCTCTCAAATCTTTAAAGAAATTTCCCTGAACTATTCCGAATTGTTTCTGTTTTTCAGGATTGATAACTTTTGCATAATGTTCACGTGAGCGCGCGGCCCAGCGAGCTGTAGTTTCAACGGCTTTTGTTGCTTCGGCATAGGTAATTTGCGGCGGTGTACAGTGGTCGAGTACCATCATAATATCGGAACCTAAAATTCTTTGCACATCAACGACATTTTCTGCCGATAAAAAATGTTTTGAGCCGTCAATATGAGAGCGAAACTCAATTCCGTCATTTTTTATTTTATTTAAAGCATTAAGTGAAAAAATTTGAAAGCCACCGGAATCAGTTAAAATATTTCTGTCCCAGCCGGCAAAAGAATGCATTCCGCCCATTTCTTCAATGACTTCGAGACCCGGACGCAGATATAAATGATATGCGTTTGACAGCATAATCTGCACATCAATTTCTTTCAATTCATAAGGAAGAAATGTTTTTACCGGACCGTTAGTTCCTACAGGCATAAAAAACGGCGTCTGAACATCTCCGTGATAAAGATGTACAGTTCCGGCTCTGGCAAAAGTTTTTTCGTCTTTTTTTTCTAAAGTGAACAAATTATTTTTCCTCTTCTAAAATTAATGATGCGGCACCGATGATTCCGGCATCATTTTGGAGTTTTGCAGGTAAAATCTGGAGATTTTCCATGAATAACGGCCAAGCAACCTGTTTTGTGTGGAACGCAATTTTATCAAGGAAAAAGTTTCCTGCCATTGCAACGCCGCCGCCTATGATTACAGTGTCAAGGTTCAGCATGTTGATAAAACTGCCTATGATTGTTCCCAAGTGGCTTGCTGCATTATCAACGGCGAGTATCGATGCGTCATCTCCGGCTTTTGCTTTGTCAAAAATAATTTGTGCATTTATTGCCTGTGGATCGATTCCTTCGTAAGAAGTTATGCTGCCTCTTGCAATTCCGTTGCGTATTTCATTAATAATTGCTGTAGCTGATGAATATGCTTCAATGCAGCCTCGATTTCCGCAGCTGCACAAATGACCGCCCGGTACGGCAACAACGTGTCCTAATTCTCCAGCAAAACCGTCTCTTCCTCTGTAAACTTTGTCGTTTAATACGATTCCGCCACCTATTCCGGTACCGATAGTGAGCATTATGAAATTTTTGAAATTTTTGCCTGTACCGAAGATGTGTTCTCCGACAGCAGCGCAAGTAGCATCATTGTCACCGAATGCCGGCACGTTCAAACGTTGTTCGATGTATTCTATAATCGGTTCGTTTTTAAGAGGCGGAATATTTACGCATGTTCTTAAAACTCTTCTGTTTTTATCGAAAGCTCCCGGACCGCCGACACCTACGCCTACTATTTCTTTTCCTTCGTTTTTCCATTGAACAATAGGATCAATATAGGCATTCATAATTGCTTGCCAATGAGAGTTTTTTTCGGTTTTAGCCTGTGTTTTTACTACTATATTTCCATTTTCATCTACCAAACCGATTTTAGCTGTAGTTCCGCCGATGTCTATTCCGGCAAATAATTTATTACCCATAATCTCTCCTTATATATTATGTTTTTGAGCGTATAACTAATGTAATTGCAACAGGAAGAAATAAAAAGAATGTTGCCCAAGCTCCGGCAACAGGCGATATTATTCCCGTATATGCAAGATTATCCAGTAAAAGAAATTGCGCTACATAATACACTATTGCCTGCACTATTGAAAGTGCTAAACCTACAATTAAAATGTAGACTTTTGACAGTGTTGCAACGCCTACCGAAAATATTGAAAATATTATCAATATGCATGGAAAAGAAAACTTTTTGTGGAAATCGGTAGATTCTTTTCGATGTTCTACATTTATTCGTTCTAGCAGCTTTATTCTTTCGTATGCTTCGATGATATTCATATTTTCGATTTCGTATTCACTGCTTTTGAAGATTGACGGTTTTTCTGGGAGCAAAAGAGTTTTTCGTTCAAAATTGCTTTCACTTGTAAGAGTGCCGCTGTCATCCCAGAAACGTTCGGTTCCGGAATAGAGAAGCCAGCCGGTTTTGGTGTATATTGCATAGTTTGCATCGATTCTTTCAGTGATTAAGTAATCTCCGTTTATTTTGAAAATTATAGGTTTTTCCAGCTTATTTTTTCCTGCATCGAAATCCGCAGCGTGCCAGAAATATCCTTCTTTCTCACTTCGCAGCGTTATGTTGGAATAGTCGTCGTTTTTTTTACTGTTTATTTTCTGCATTTCCTGATCTCTGTACCTCATTGCGTAAATTACGCCGAAACTGTCTATAAAAATCATGAGAATTGACAGAAATATACTGAATATGATTATAGGCATTGTAAATCGTGCGTAGGAAATTCCGGATGTAAAGATTGCGATAAGTTCATTTGACTGGTAGAAGTTGCTTATTGCCATGATGATTCCGAACATTATTACAAAAGGCATAGTGAACCATATCGCTTTGGGAATAAGCAATGCTGTCAGCTTCAGTATTTCCATTGCAGAGAGATTTTTAGACAGATACATATCCAGTTGACCAAATAAATCTGCAATTACAACAACCAGAATCCCGAGAAATTGAGCAAGAAGATACCAATTTATGAAACTGGCAAATAACATTTTATAAAGTGTAAAAGGTACTTTTACTGCAGAAGCTCTTTCTCTCATTCCAACAACCTCTTAATTAGGATTATTATCCCTATGACAAAAAATACAATGTTCGGCAGAAAAACAGATAAAAACGGCGGAAGAATCATCTTTTTACCCATTACAATCATGCCGTAATAGAAAAACCAATAAATTCCACAAAGCATCAGTCCTACAATAAAGCCGAAAGCATAACCTGCACGTTTTGAATATATTCCAATTGGAGCACCGAATATTACAAATATTATACATGCCAGTGGTAATGAAAATTTATCATAAAAATCTATCTTTCTTCTGTTGAGTGAGTAAGTATTAGGTTTGTCACTTTTTAATGTGTCCATAGAGTTCAAATAATTATCCAAGCCTCTTAAATTGTTTTTGTTGGAATTTGATGAGCGATTGTTTTGGTAATAAGTGGAATACGCCGTTTCTCGGAACAATTCTTGATTTCTTATGTATTCGCCTTCTTTATTGTTTATTTCATTATTAAGATTTGTCCGTTGTGTTTTTACATCTTTTAAAAGTTCCAACGTGTTTTTTACATCGGCACTGGAACGGAAAGAATTGGAATCATCAAAATCCATAAATTTAATGTAGTATTTGATAGTTTCTGCAAATCCGTAGTGAAATTCCTGCGGTCTGTCTTTTTGCTGAAACTGAACCATTGCATCTTCCATTTGTATTTCAACGGCTTCTTTCATTTCTTCCGGAGTTTGAAATAATGCTTTTTTTGCCGAAATTATGCGCTTTTGATTATCATTATCTCTGTCTATAATTATGATTCCGTTAATGCTGGTGTCTCTTACGGTGTCGGTGAAAAGTACTTTGCTTCCGTATTTTTTTACTGTTTTGGATTTGAAGTATAATGTCGGTTTAATAGTTGCAATTTTATTTCTTGTTTCAAATTGTTTTTTCATTCCGAGCGGCTTGAGTCGATCGTTTATTCCGAATGCTACAAGCATTACTATAATTCCTGTAATAAAAACCGGTTTGAACACTGTGGTAAGGCTGATTCCCACAGATTTAAAAGCAACAATTTCATTGTCTCCGGAAAAACGCCCGATTGTCATCAATGTTGCCAAAAGTATACTGAAAGGAAAACTGAACATTGTGTAAGTCGGCAGAATTGTAACAATCATCATCCACACTAAATCAAACGGAATATTTTTTTCAATTAACGGTTTTATGATTACAAGAATGTGATTGATGATGTACATCATAAAAAAAAATATAAAGCAAATAAAAAAGGTTGGTAAATATTCACTTAAAATGTATTTAGTTGCGATTTTCATTTATAACTTCTCGGTATAGGTTGATTCAATGTTAATTATAAAACGTATTTTAATTGTAAGTCATCTTTTTTATTAACACGCCTTCGCCGAGTGTTGCAATAAATAAATAACCACAATGATAAAGAATTTTCTGAATATCATTTCCTATGTAGAAATCGGAAACAGGGAATTTATGCAATTCTTCATTATCCAGAGAATATATCCCATTGCCAAGTGAACCGCAATAAAAAATGTTTTCGTTTTCAGCTGTTGTCATAAAATAATCATTTTTGATTTCGGGGCAATTCTTTTGATTATAATTTTTTAATTTTTTTGTTTTATTGTTGTACAGGAAAATTCCGCCACCGTATGTTGCAAAGCAAAGTGTGTCTTCATTTGCATTTGTTTGAATTTCTTTTATTACACTGCGATTTTTTTTAAGGAACGATTCTTCTTTTAATGTTTTGTCGGTCATGTTGAATGAATATAATTTTGCATTGTAAGTTGCTATAAGAAGTTTGTTTTGAAATCTTCTCATTGTACTTATGTTGACATTATCCAGAATTTGGTAATATTTTTCTGATTCAAGGTTGTAAATAATGCAGCCGTTTCCCAAAGTTCCGATGTAAACATTGACATTGTCGCTGTAAATATCCGTAATTCTCATGTTTTCAAATGTGGGAATTACAGTAAAAGTATCATCGCGTTTGCTTAGTTTTGCAATTCCATTGTTTGTGCCGATCCACAAATAGCTGCCGGCTTCATAAACTGCACGCACTTCGTCGGACGGAAGTGTAGGTGCACGAAAAAAACTGTATTCGTCGAGTATATAATTGTAACGTATCAGACCGCCGTTCCAGAGACCTATATAAATAACATCATTTTTAGCGTACAGTGTACAAATATTAGGATCTCCATACCCAATGTCTTTTGTTTCTACTTTTGACCAGCTTACGAAATTCATTAAATACTGATAGATTTCTTTTTCTTTTGAATTTAACAGTTTAGGATTTATATCAAACAAATAATATCGTGCATTTGCCAAATCTTTTCTTTCATGTGATAAAAGCCCCAAATACAGCCGCGATGTTTCAACGAAATTAATGTTTTCGCAGCCAAGAAGAGTTTGAAATTCTTTTTCTGCTTCGGAAGTTAATCCCGTTTCATAATACAAAAGAGCGGTCAGCATTCTGATTTTTTCTTTATAGGAAGATGTTAATCGATTGTCATTGAGTTCTTCATTTGCCAAATCAATGTAATAAAGTGCCGAATAAAATTCACGCGTGGAATATCCTATTTGTGCGAGAAAATAATTTGCAATCGTGTTGTATTCAGACGTTGGATAAGTGTTTTTTATGTTTAACAGAATATCTTTGGCATTGTCGTATTCGCTTTTATACAGAAAGGACGTAGCTTTACTTATTTCACCGTTTAATTTAATTTTTTCACGAATAGTAATTGATTGAAGTGGAAATATGCAGCATAGGAATAAAATCAGAAACTTACAATTTTTCATTGCCGGTAGAACCGAATCCTTCGTTTCCTCGTGCTGTTTCATTAAGGTCAGCGACTTCTTCTAAAAGTGTAGGGGAGACGGTTGAGAAAATTATTTGAGCAATACGAGTTTCCTTTTTTATTAAGAAATCTTTATCCGAAAAATTTACAAGCAGAACTTTTATTTCACCTCTGTAGTCTGCGTCGATTGTTCCGGGCGCATTAAGTATCGTAACTCCATGATTTATAGCCAAACCGCTTCTCGGACGAACTTGCGCTTCCATATTGCACGGCATCTCCATTGAAATTCCGGTTGATACTGCAATGTAACCTTTGGCGGGCAAAAGAACAGTTTCATCACTGTACAAGTCATATCCTGCAGAATTGGCAGTTGCTTTTTCAGGTATATGCGCTGTTGAAGAGAGGCGTTTGATTTTTACTTTGGATACTAAAATGTCCATGTCGGCATATCTACCTTTTTCTTGTATAAAATTTGGGTATACATTTTATTTGAATCTAAGAATTCACGTGCCAATGACATAATTTCTTCTTCCGAAAGATTTTCTATAAATTCTATTGTCTTCTGTCGATTCGATTTATTATTGGTTAATAAATGATAATAAATATTTGAATTCATTTTTCTGGATAAGTTATCACTGGTTAATAGAAGTTCCCCAATATTTTGTTTTTTTGTTTTTTCAAGTTCGCCTTCTTTTAATCCATGTTCCAGCAAGTCAGAAATTACTTCGTTTACGGCTTCAATCGCTTTATTGTACTTAGATTGTTCGACAGAAAAATAGATTGAGAATAAAATTTCATTTCTTAATCTGTCATTTTGAGTTGAGATGTTGTAGCACAACCCAAGTTCATCACGAACTTTTTTAAATAAGCGTGATGAAAAAGAATCACCGAGCAGAGTAGATAATATATTTGTTTTTATATTTAGCTCGTGTGAAACTTGTTTTATGACAGAACCTGTCAGTACATGAACATGTTCAGACTGCATTTTGGTAAAACCGAATTTCTCGGAAGTAATTTTTATTTCTTTGCAGCTGTTTTGGCAGTCGTAATTAGTTCTGAATGTCAAATCTTCTATCATGTGAGTAATTTTGTCCGGATTAAAGTTTCCTGCAATTGAAATAATCAGATTATTTGCGGTGAAGTTTTTATGGTAGAAAGTCAGCAGTTTTTCACGTGTTGCATCTTGGATTATCTGTTCATAACCGATAATTGGGCGTCCCAGTCCACAGTTAGGGAAAAGATTTCCATAAAAATCTTCCCACAGTTTTTCTTGCGGATCTTCCAGTGTGGAATTCAGTTCATTCAGAATAACGCCTTTTTCGGAAGACAATTCTTTGTCGTCAAATATTGAACGGTTAAACATTTGCTCTATCAAGTGAATTGAATCTTCCAAGTAATAGTTTGGAACAGTATTATAAACACATACTTCTTCTTTAGATGTATATGCATTTACAAAGCCGCCCATTTCATCAAATTTTGATGATAGGAAGTCTTTAGAATATTTTTCATTTCCTTTAAAAAGCATGTGTTCCGCAAAATGAGAATATCCAGCTTCGTTTTCGGTTTCATCTCTGGAACCGAATTTATTATAAAAAGCCAACGAAACTGTAGAAAAATGCGGCAAAGGTTCAAGAAGCAGAGTTGCTCCGTTTTTTAGTTTTCGTACAATAATTTTATGCTGTAAAAATGGCTGCATATTTTTTAACTACACCTATATAAAAATACGGGAATAACATATAAGTTACCTCCCGTACTGTTTTTTTGTTTTGGAAATATTTATTATTTTCTGAGATTCAATTCTTTAATGATTGTTCTGTATCTTTCGATATCTTTCTTTTTTACATAATCCAACAATCTTCTTCTGTTTCCTACAATTTTCAACATTCCTCTTCTGGAGTGGAAATCTTTTGCATGCGATTTGAAATGTTCTGTCAGATATTTAATTCTTTCTGTTAAAAGTGCAATTTGTACTTCAATAGAACCAGTATCTGCATCTCCCTTTCCGAATTTTTTCACAATTTCCTGTTTGCTCTCCTTGGTTAACACTTAAACGCTCCTCGTATCATTTATGATTGTCTAAAATATTTTTTTGTCATATCTAAGTCGATTCTTAGCTGCTCTTTCAATTCATCAAATGAATTGAACGGCTTATTATCTCTAATCTTTTGTAAAAAGTCAACTCTTATCGGAAAGCCATAAGCATAATTCTCATAACCGATAAGATGTGTTTCAATTATTGACTTACTTACAAAAGTCATACTTGGGTATTTATTATTACCAACTTTCGTTGTCGTAAAATAGCTTCCTGCTTTTGGGTAAAGCACACTGCTGTTTTGTATATTCATTGTCGGGAAACCTATGGTTCTGCCCATTTGTTTTCCTTTAGTAACGACACCTTTGATAAAATAACTGTATCCAAGTCTGTTGTTTACCTCAGTAATTGACCCGCTTTTTATATACTTTTTTATTTCAGATGTCGATACTTTTTTACCATCAAATTTAAAAGTTTCTTCTGTAAATACTTCAAATCCTTCGTCCTGCAAAAGTTTGAGATTTCCGCTTTTGTTTATTCCGAAATGAAAATCCTCACCTTCGTAATAACTGATTATTCCGAAATTCTTATTCAGAAGTTTTGAGAAAACAGTCGGCGGTAATTCTTTCAGTTCTTTGCTGAAATCACAGAGAATTATATTTTGAATTCCAAGTTTTTCAAACATTTCAAGTTTATCCGGTACTTCCAAAATACTTTTATCATCGTCGGCTTTCTTTGGAGATTCAGTAAATGTAAAAACATAACTTTCCAAATTCTCTTTTTTTGCAATATTAAGCATATTGTGCAGTAATTTTTGATGCCCGATATGCAATGTTTCAAAGGCTCCGATAGAGACTATTCCATTTCTTTTATATTCTTTTGGTTTAGAAAAATCATTATATATGTTCATGACTGAATCCTGACATTCTCAGTATTGTATACCAAATCATACTGTAATTTATTACCGTTATAAATGAGTATTGCAGTTAGTTTATCGTTATTCATCAACTTGTAGTATCCTGAATTTTTTGGACAACTTTTCAGCATATTGAAAAATATCGGTTTGCCGCAGCATGGATAATTTACGAACTCTTCCTTTAATTCCAGCGCAGGTATATTTGAAACAATAATTTCTGGAGAATAAGCTTTAAAAGTTTTATTTCTGATTTCCTCAAATGAAAAGGCATCTTTTAATGAAAAAGTGCCTATTTTTGTGCGCTTTAAACCGCAAATGTGTGCAAAATAGCCTGTATCGATTCCTATATCCCTTGCAAGGGAACGTATATAAGTACCGGATGAACAGGAAATTTCTAATGTAAGAATAGGTGAGGCAAAATCTATAATCTTTATATTATGAATTGTAACTTCACGTGCTTTTATTTCCGGATTTTCACCATTTTTTGCTATTTGGTAGGCTCTTTTCCCATTTATATGCACTGCGCTGTAATTTGGCGGACGCTGCATTATTTTGCCGCAGTATTTTTCTAAATGGTGTTTGATTACGTCAAGCGAAAAGTTGGATGAATCGCTTTTTGCATAAACTTCACCTTCCGCATCATCTGTTGTTGTTTGTATACCCAGATGTATTTGTGCTATGTAAGTCTTATCCAAACCTACCAGAAATTTAAGCAATTTAGTTGCTTTTCCGGTACAAACGAGAAGCAATCCTTCGGCATCTTTATCCAAAGTTCCAGCGTGACCACTTTTTGAGGTACCTAATTCTTTTCTGATTCTGCTTATTTCCTGAAAAGATGTAACACCTCTTTCTTTGTTTATTAATAGTAAGTTGTTATCCGGTAATTCCATCTGGATTATCGTCTCCGGTGTTTGTTTCCTCGTTTGATTGTTGCGATTCTTTTGCAAGCATATCCAGTATTGCATCAACACGATTAGCCTTTTCTTCAAATGGGTCAATTCTGAATTCAATTTTCGGAGTAAAACGCAGTTGTAATTTTTCAGCTAATTGAGCTTGGATAAAGCCTTTTGCACTGTTTAATCCTTTTACTGCTAATTCTTTAGCTTGTTTTGTTCCGTTTAATGAAAAGTAAATATGTGAATAATGTTTATCTTTACTTAAAGTAACTTTTGTGATGGTAAGCATAGTAGGAACTCTGGGGTCTTTGATTGCTCCTGAAACAATGAGTTTCATTATTTCTTTCTCAATGCTTTTTTTTATTTTTTCATCTCTGACACCCAAAGTTATCCTCCATTTTCTATACTTGGCAATATAGATTGCTTATTTATTGTTAAACTTCTGTCTTTTCATCTAGTTCCAGAAGAGCACGCAGTTTTTCCTCTTCGATTCTTTTTTGTTCCTTCATTTCTGCAACTTTTCGCTCTTCTTCTAATTTCTTTTCTCTTTTTTCTACATCATCAAGATTTCTTTGAACCTCTTTTATTTCGTATGCTTCCATGAGGTCGCCGACTCTTATGTCTTTCCAGTTTTCCAAGCTTATACCACATTCAGAACCTTCAAGTACTTCAGACGCATCATCTTTGTAACGTTTCAATGATGATATTTTTCCTGAATAGATTTGAACATCATCACGCATTAAACGAATTAAAGAATTACGCTTAACTTTTCCGGTTGTAACGATAGAACCGGCAATGATACCAACTTTTGAAATCTTGAAGATTTGTTTTACTTCAATAGTACCTATTAATTCTTCCTGTAAATCAGGTTTAATTAATCCTTCCATCGCAGCTTTTATGTCATTTATAACGTCATAAATGATATTGTATCGCCGAGCATCTACTTTTTCTTTCTCAATAAGAAGTGACGCTTTTGCATTTGGACGTACACCAAACCCGATAATAATGGCCTTACTTGCAACAGCAAAAGTAACATCGGTTTCATTAATTGCTCCGACTCCCATGTGAACAGTAGTCAATTTTACTTCACTGTTTGATAATTCATTCAAGCTGTTGCGGATAGCTTCTGCAGAACCCTGAACATCAGCTTTGATAATAACTTTGATTTCTTGCAATTCACCTTCTTTCTTTTGCGATAAGAAATCGTTCAGTGTTAATTTTCTGACAGATTTTGCATCTTCCATTTTGTTTAATTCTTTACGTTTGGCAGAATAAATTTTTGCTTCTTTTTCCGTTTCAAGAACATTAAATGGATCTCCGGCTTTCGGAACTTGTTCAATACCCGTAATTTCTACAGGTGTGGCAGGTGTTGCAACTTTTATTCTTTTGCCTTTATCATTCCACATTGCCCTTATTTTTCCATTGAAAACACCGGCAACAAAGAAATCTCCGACTTTCAGCGTACCTTTAAGGATAAGCACGGAAGCTACGGCACCACGACCCGGGTCTACTCTTGATTCAAGAACAAAACCGGACGCTTTTGTATCATAAGGAGCTTTAAGTTCCATAATTTCGGCTTGAAGAATAACAGTTTCCAATAATTCATCGATACCTTCTTTCTTTAATGCACTGATATTGCAATACATTGTGGTTCCGCCCCAATCTTCCGGCAGCAGACCGTATTCGCTTAATTGTTGTTTTACATTGTCCGGTTTTGCATCCGGTTTATCACATTTATTTATTGCAACAATTATAGGCACATCCGCTTGTTTTGCATGATTTATAGCTTCGATTGTCTGCGGCATTACTCCGTCATCAGCAGCAACTACAAGAATAACAATATCTGTAACCTGCGCACCTCTTGCTCTCATCATTGTAAAAGCTTCGTGTCCCGGCGTATCGATAAAAGTAATAACCTTTCCGTTTTCAAGAGTTACGTTATATGCACCTATGTGCTGTGTTATTCCGCCGGATTCGGTAGATGCTTTGTCGGAATGACGAATAGCATCGAGCAGTTTTGTTTTACCGTGATCGACATGCCCCATAACAGTTACTATAGGAGGGCGTCTCTGCATTTTTGTGTCATCTACTTTTTCTTCTTCAATTACGGTTTCATCGTATAAAGAAACAATATTTACCTTACAGTTAAATTCAGACGCAACGATTGCTGCTGTTTCAGCATCGATTTTATCGTTAATGGTAAACATAGACCCCAAAGCAATTAATCTGGAAATTATAACATTGGCTTTTAAGTTCATTTTTTTAGCTAAATCGCTTATGCTGATAACATCTACAATATCGATAGTTTCAGGAACTGCACTCGCTAGATTTTTCTCTTCTTTTTCTTTTCTTTTGTAAGAAAATTCCAATTCAGGTTTATTTGAATACAGGTCTTTTTTCCCATCGTTTTTCTTATTGTTCTCTTTTTTTCTAGAACGTGTTTTATCATTAGTTGCTGTGGAAATATCTATTTTAGGCTGTCTGAAACCGCCGTTTTGTCCTGAACGGTTTCCTGCAAACGGTCTTGAATCACTGCGTTGCTGATTATTGTATCCGTTTCTGTTGTTATTAAACGGTCTTCTGTCTCCAAACTGCTGGTTTTGACCGTTGTTATTTCTGTTGTAGTTATTCCCATTTTGGTAATTGTTTTGGCGGAAATTGCCGTTTTGTCTATTATTGCCATTGTAATTAGAACGGTTGTTATTCTGGTTATAATTATTTTGGCGCGGCGGATATTTATTGTATTCCCTGTTTTCTCTGTTTTGATAATTATTTCTTGGATGGGAAGAATATTCGTTGTTTGTATAAGTTTTCTTTTCTTCCTCTTTTTTAAAATCTTCCTTTTTAATACTTTCGGTTTGTTCGGTAACAACAGACTTAATTTCTTTTGGTTCTGCCGCAGAATTTCCTGAAGAAGATGCAGTTGCTTTTTTAATTACAACTCTTTTTGCAGGAGCATTTGCTTTTGGTGTTCCCGAAGTAGGCGAAGCGGTACTTTTTTTCCTTATAAGGATTTTTTTGTGCCCTTCTTCATTTTTGTTTAATTCATTTTTGTCTTGTTCTGACATAACATCTCCATAAAGAAATTAACGAAATAATTGTCTTTTCTATTCGTTTCAAGAATCGGTAGTCCGAATGTTAAGAATGATATAAAAAAGATTTGCCTATAAATAATCTATTTATACTCAGGTTTAGAAAGATTTAATAAACCGCTCCATTCTATCTAAAAAAACGAAGAAATTCAATCTATTTATTCTTTCTCAAACTCTATTTCTATTCCACATCTTGAACATTTAGTATCATTAACAGAAATCGGTGCTCCGCAATCCGGGCAATAATAAATATCAATACCGCAGTTCGGACATTTTTCTGCATTTTCAGGCAATGCACTGCCACACTCCGGACATTGAAGATCTTCATCGATAATATCGAAGTTTTCATCTATATATTCTTGCAGTTCTTTTGCCATTTCAGAAGTTATTCCCGGAAGAGTAGAGAAGTCTTCTATTTTAATTAAATCCTCAACCGAATAAATTTTGTTTGCTGTTAAAACAGATTTGATCTCATCGCTGATTTCCAAATCATCAAGCATATAATCGCCTTCTGCTGAAATTTCTTCGGTATTGCCGGCAGCTTCTTCTGCAATGTCTTCTTCCTGTTCATCGGTTTCCGGCAATTGACGGAATAGTTCTTCTGCTTTTTGAATCTGATCTATAATCAAATTGTTTTCAAGAGCTTCAGCTTTAGTCATTACATCTATTTTCCAGCCGGAAATTTTTTTTGCAAGGTTTATATTTGCGCCTCGGCTTCCTATAGCAAATGAAAGCTGACTTTCATCCATAACTGCAACCGCAGTTTTTTCTTCTTCGTTCGTAATAACTACATCTATAACCTGTGCCGGTGTCAGTGCATGTGCAATAAAAATTTTCGGATTTGAAGACCACTGTATTACATCTATTTTTTCACCGGATAATTCTTTTGTTATATTTTGTATTCTGTTTCCCTTTGTTCCTACACAGGCACCTACCGGGTCAATTTCTTCTTTTTCAGTGTAAACTGCTACTTTTGTTTTATAACCGGCATCACGCTGAATTTCTTTTATTTTTATAGTATCATCGCTTAATTCAGGAATTTCCAGCATCAGCAGTTTCTTTACAAACTCTTCATTGCGGCGGCTTAGTTTGATTAAAATATTGTTCATGCGTCTGTCAGCTTCAACTCTGCAAATAATGGTTTTTATTCTGTCACCCACAGAGTAGCTTTCCAATTCCAACGGTGACTGGTCTTTTTTCAAAAGAACGCCTTCCGGTTCCTGATCACCTAAGTTTACAAAAATATTGCCGTCTTTGATACGCTGAACGAATCCGACAATGATTTCACCTTCTTTTCTTTTGAAATTGGAAAGTTTTGTATTCTTTTCGATTTCTTTCAGTTTTTGAAGGATTGTTTGTTTTGCGGAATGTATTGCAAGATGACCGAATTCTTTCGGATCACACGGAATTTCTAATTTATCGCCTATTTTTGCAGCAGGAAAGTATTTTATTGCTTCTGATAATTCAATTTCAAACAGATCATCATCAAGTTCTTCAACAACTTCCTTTATAGAATTAACCGTGAAAGTATAACCGTCAGTTATTTTTATAGAAAGGTTTTCAAGCGTTCCGTAATACTTTTTATAAGCATTAGTCAGCGCACTTTCTATTGTTTCTTGAATTAACTCCTCGTTAATTCCTTTTTCTTGGTTAATTTCTTTTATTGCTGCTGAAAGATTTAATGTCATTTTTCTCTCCTGAATTGCATAATTAATTTGCTAGCACAAAGCTGCTTTCTTTATATCTTCTATGAGAATGATTTCTTCTCTAGGTGCTTTACCTTTATTTCTAATCTCTAAAAACAGCTTGCCGTCTTTTGTTCCATCGCAAATTCCGATGTAGCTGTTCGATGAACACAATACATGCATTTTTTTCCCTTTGAATAAATCAAATTCCTTAATGAATTTAATTTTTCTGAATATTCCGGGACTTGATATTTCCAATAGAAAATTTTCTCCGATAAAAGCAAGGCTTTCCAAAAATGGTGACACAACATCATTTAATTTCGCTATAGATTCAATTTTCATTTTCTCGGAATCGTTACTGAATACAAAAATGCTTATAATTTTATCTTTGCCTTTTTTAATTTCAATATCAACAAGATGAAAACCTTCCTTTAACAAAAGTTCTTCAATTCCTTGTTCTATAATCAGAAATTCTTTTGTTTTGATTTTATCCTGCATTCTGAACCTCTCATTTATAACAGGTCGTGATAAAAAAAGAGTCTTTTGAAAAGACTCTCTCTTGAAAAAGCCATAATAATTTACGGCAATGTATAATACAAAAAAAATAATCAGTCAATTATTTTTTGTTCATAACAAAATACATTTACAGCTACATACATTAGGAAATAAAGTTAATTATTTTCAATGTCGCTTCAATTGCAGCCGTATTCTGGTCATGATTAAGACCTTTTGTCGTTACTCTTTTTGTTTTTCCGTCAGGCTGCTTTATTTCCCAAGTGATTATGGTTTGCACAAGTGCATTCGTTCGACCTCCCGGAGGAATTTCGACAGTATAATCAATTAGCTTTGGTATTTGTATTTCAAATTGTTTTAAAATCGTTTTCAGTGCATTCATAAAAGCGTCATATCCGCCATCACCTTGACTTGCTTCTTCGGCTTCCTTGCCGCGAAACGAACAGCGTACATTGGCAATAGATTTCAGCTTATATGTCGAATTGATTGAAAAATTCAGTACTTTAAAATCATTGTTAGTCTTTGTTTCAAAAATATCGTTAATAATAAAAGGAAGATCTGTAGCAAATACGGTTTTCTTTTTGTCTCCAAGCTCAATTATTGTTTGCAGAAGTATGTTTTTCTTTTCTTCCGATAAAGATATTCCGAGTTCTTTTAAGTTCATTTCAAGATTTGCTTTGCCGGAAAGTTTTCCCAGTGCGTATTCTCGATGTCTGCCGAAGCGTTCCGGTTTTAAATTGTTTACATATAAATCGCCTTTTTTGTCACCGTCGGCATGAACTCCGGCTGTTTGAGTGAAAATATTTTTCCCATAAATAGGCTTATTTGCTGGCATTCTTTGACCGCTGAATGTTTCCACGTATTGCGATGCAGTAAATAATTCTTTTTCTTCAATATTAATATTAACATTGAGAAAATCTTTTAATCCAATGCAAACTTCATCAAGCGACGCATTTCCGGCACGTTCGCCCATGCCGTTTACCGAAAGATGAACTCCGGCAGCTCCGGCTTTTATTGCGGCAAGTGCGTTTGCGGTTCCGAGTCCGTAATCATTATGTGGATGAAAATCAAAGTGGAGAGTAGGGTATTTTTCTGTAATCTTCTTAATATTTTCGAATACACAAAAAGGATCTAGGATTCCGAGAGTATCGGGCAACATTATTCTCTTAATTGGGAAATTTTTCAGAAAATCTATTTGGGAAAATAAATAATCGGGAGAATTAAGAATCCCGTTGGAAAAATCTTCCAAATAAACATTGACAGACAAATTTTTGCTGAAAGCGTATTCTAATGTCTTTTCTATATCGTTTTGATGTTCCTTTGGCGTTTTTTTCAGCTGTTGCTCACAATGTTTCAGAGAACCTTTTGTCAATAAATTAATGCATTTGATTCCTGCTTGCAGTGCCCAATTTACGGACTTATCATAATCAACAAAAGTCAGAATTTCCAATTTTTCTGCAAAACCGAACTTGTTTGCCCATTCAACGATTTTTTCTACACCTTTTTGTTCGCCTTCCGAAACTCGCGCGGAAGTAATTTCCAGCCTGTCGACTTTTACCTTTGACAGCAAAATTTCTGCAATTGTCAGCTTTTCGCTCGGCGTAAAGGAGATTCCCTGCATTTGCTCGCCGTCACGCAGAGTTGTATCCATAATTTCGATTTGTCTCATTTATAATCCTTTATAAAAACACGTTTTATAAAAATAGACCGCCGGATTTTATCTCAGCGGTCATTAAAATAGTTACAGATTAAAAAAATTAATTATCTTCCAGTACTTCTAATTGTTTTAATGTGTTTTTGTCAAGTATTAGGATATTTTTCTTGCTGTCATTCAGATAGATGAAATCTTCGTAGAATGACATGAAAGTATCGTTAAATACAGGAACTTCACTTGCAGCCTGCAGCTCTAGATTCAAATTGAATTTGGCAAGATAATAAGCATCTTCACCTTTCATTACAGCGTAGATAAAATTATCTTTTGTTTCTATTTGTGTCCTTTGGAAAATATTATCAGTTCCGATTTTCTTCAAATCAAGAGTTTCAGTATCAAGTAGTGCTAAATAGTGCGATGTATCTTCTTTAGTTTTGTGACCTATAACAAGCACGCCTTCTTTGAATACATAATAATTTTTTCCGCAGATATTACTGAAAGTTGAAGTTTTAAGAATTTTTCTGTTTGCACCGTCGATTACTGAAAGCTGATTGTTATAGTGACCGTTGTCCAAGTACTCTTTTACTTTCAAGTAATAGAATTTACCTGCTAAGATTCGCGGATCCGGCATATTTTTACGCAGAGCATCTTCTTTTTGTGCAAGTTCGTCTTTTTGTTTTTGAATTTCTTCTTCAGCTGCTTTTTTCTCTTCTTTCAATTGATCAGCTTGTTCTTTAAGCTTTTTCTTTGCAGCTTCATCAGGATTTTCATCTATAATTTTTTGCAGTTCATCATCACTTATTTCATCTTTATCATCGCTTATTTCATCTTTTTTATCTTGTGCTTTATCTTCTTTGTCGGCAATATTTTTCTCTTTTGCGGATGTTTCATTCTTTTTTGCTTCCAAAGCTTTTTCTTCTTCGGCTAATTTTTCTTTTTCTTTTTCAACAGCTGATTTTTCCGCATTTAAAGCTTTTTCACGTTCGGCAAGCTCTTTCAACGCTTTTTCTTTTTCCGGACCGTCAGGCATTTTGGCTATTTCGGCTTTTTGCTTTGCAATATCTTTTTCTTCGGCTCTAATCCAACGTTCTCTATCTTCAACGGTTTTCTTTGCTTGATTTAATTTTTTTTCATCGTTTTCATTTTTATTTTTTTCTTTTTCAACAGCTGATTTTTCTTTCTTTATCTCATTTTCTAATTCTTTGACTTCTTTTTCTTTTATCTTAATTAAATCTTTTCGTTCTTTTATGCTCATATTGTCATTTTCAACTTTTGCAGCATCAATAACATCTTTGTTTGAAAGCTCTGAAGTATTCAACGCACCGGCTTTGCCACTTTTCGGATCTTTGCTTAAAGGAATAACAATGCGTGATTTCCCCGGCCATTCATCGTATTTTAAAGCTAAACCTGCATTTTCTGCGGTTATATAATCAAGCACAATAGTTTTAAAGTTGTTTTGGAAATAAGCTAAATCTTGACGGTAAACTGCATTATAAATAGTAACAAAATAGGCTAAAGTTGCAGCGTCCCTTTTGCTGTAGCGGTACTGATTTGTAAGATATGAAGAGATAATCAAACGAACATTTCTTATATGTTCAACTCGCGCATCGGCATCGATAGAAATAATATCTGCATTGAATTTATCTTCATCTTCACTGCTTACACAATGGTAAACTGAATATTTATTCAGATAATGATATTCTTTTTTTTCGGAATCATTATTTAATCCGTCGGAAAGTCTTCTTCCTATTCCTTCTATACTGGAAACAGATTCTCTGTAATCATAAGTTCCCGTATAATTTTCAAAAATAATTTCACGTTCTCCGATACTTTGCAGCTCATTCGAATCAACTTGTGCTGAAAGCAGTGCTGCAATTGACAAGAACAGCGAGAAAATAATTGTTTTGTGCAGTGATTTCATCATCTTAACTCCTAAAATTTATAATACATAATAAATTCTTTTTATTACATTATGAAAAAAAAATTGCAATGAAAAGCTTTTTAGTTGAACAATCGGAAAATAGTATCAAAAAAAAGAATTCTGAATCCATAAAAATATCTAAAATAATCATTAATCTATAATTTTTCGTTTTTCCTATCTCAAAGCCTTGCGTTATAAATCGATAAGCTTATTGCTCTAAAGAGAAAATAAATTACTGTTAAGAGTGTATTTTTTACATGGTGTCAGACCTGTATTCTAATTCGGCATTAAGGTCTGTTCCTTGTGTTATAAATCAATAAGTTTATTACTCTAAAGAGAAAATAAATTGCTGTTAAGAGTGTATTTTTTGCTTGGTGTCAGACCTGTATTCTAATTCGGCATTAAAGTCTGTCCCTTGTGTTGTAAATCGATAAGTTTATTGCTCTAAAGAGAAAACAAATTACTATTAAGAGTGTATTTTTTGCATAGTGTCAGACCAGTATTCTATTCTTGCATTAAGGTCTGTCCCTTGCGTTATAAATCGATAAGCTTATTGCTCTAAAGAGAAAACAAATTGCTGTTAAGAGTGTATTTTTTTGCCTAGTGACAGACCTGTATTCTAATTCGGCATTAAGGTCTGACACTTATGTTAGTATTATCGCCTTCGCAAAAAAAAGAAGGCATTTCTGCCTTCTTACTTATTAATATTAACATGTTTAAAATAAAGATCTTGCAACTCTAAAGCCTACTGCTAACTCATAATTTTTGCTTGTATCGTCATTATAGGAATAACGATTACGCTGAGGTTCTCTTTCTATTGTCCAATTCTTGAATAATACTGCACATTCACCGGCTTCGTCACTGTACCCGCCGCCATGTATAAAGCTTGCTATAAGTCTGGAGTTAAACATTCTGGAGGCTATCTCGCTGTCATTATACGTTTCTAAAAAATCATTTAAATTTATATTAATAAAATCCCCAAATAGTATACTGTAGAAAGGTACTGAAAGAGAAGTCCACTCCCAAACATTTCCGCTCATGTCATAAATACCCAAGCTGTTAGGTCTTAATTCTCCGACCTTATGAACCATAAGACCTGAATTATTTGCATACCAACCTACATTAGATAAAGTATTGCTTCCGGAATATTTAAAACTCCAGGCAGGAATATCTGAATCACCACCGCCGTGTGCTGCATATTCCCATTCTTCGTCAGTAGGCAGTCTGTAGCCGTTAGCAGAACAGCCGGACAAAATTGTATTTCCGCAGCGTACAGATTTAATATAGAAAGAATTAGGCACAATACTAAGCATTACGGACATTGAAATTTCGTTTGCTAATTTATTTCCAGTGTATGACATGTTGTTATAGTAAGTAAAAAAATCTTTTATTGCTTTTTTTAAAACTTCTTTCTGTTTTTCTTCATCGAGTTTATCAAATTCCGATAAAATTTTTATTTGATTTCTATTCTTGAGAACATTTTTATATGCAGCATCGGCATAATAAACTGGAGTTAATCCGGCCATTTCACTTAACGCATTACACCAAATGATAGCATCAATAAACTTTACGCCGCTAACCGGATATTGAGAAGATTGTTTATCATCGGCAAGTGTATAGCCATTTTTCTTTCCCCAATTTACTACTTTAGCCCATTGTTTGCATGTAACTTCATATTTTCCTATGCAATATCCGGATAAAGATTTACCTCTCAATATTACACTTGATAATTCATCATCATTAGGAATAACCACAGTTTCATTTGCCGGAATTACGGTAACGGTATCAACGATGAGCGTTTTATTATTGCCGTTATTTTCGGATTGAACTGCATTACTAGGAGCTGCGGCAAATGAAAGTGTACATTGCACAGAAAATAAAGAAAGCAATATAAAATAAAAAAATCTTTTCATATATTAATCCTTTTAAGATTCCCACTGTAAGTTTAGCAGTCGGTTCTTTCTCATAACTTAGGGACAGACCCTTATTCTATTTCGGAATTTAGATCTGTCCCTTTCGGTTCTACGTAAAAAAAGTTAATAGAGCTTGTTGAATTCCATCCAAGTAAGCCCAATTTTAAACTCAACTGAATCATAAGTAAGGTTTCTGTATTCAATTTCGTTGTCATTATC
>JBNMHA010000037.1:0-22371 GCA_050872545.1 Spirochaetales bacterium
CCGCAAGGCTTAGGCACTTTAAACTCAAGTTTAGTTACGCCGTCGGCCGTCGGCAGACAAATTGTCATTTGTGAACCGTAAGGTTCGACTACCCAAAACAACAGATTTCCGCGTCGTTGCACGGGAATGACATGTAATGTAACGCAAGGCTTAGGCACTTTAAATTTATGTTTAGTTTTATCGCCGATGAAATCGGCAAATTGCTATTTAAACAACCGCAAGGCTTAGGCACTTTAAACTCAAGTTTAGTTACGCCGTCGGCCGTCGGCAGACAAATTGTCATTTGTGAACCGTAAGGTTCGACTACCCAAAACAACAGATTCACGTGTCATAGCACGAGAATGACGAGGTAGATACCACTCCTAAGATGACAAAGAATTTCAAAGTCGAATAATGACATGTCGTGCATTTATTTACATTGTGCCATTTTTTTTTAACAAAAGTAAAATAAGATAAAAATATTTAAATTTTAAAACTAAACCACATTATTCAGCGCATAAAATCAGCAAATCGTCATTTGAATTACCGTGCTTATATGTCCTAGAGCACTTTAACCCATTTGCTGATAATGTTTTCTATTTTATATTTCTCAGCTTCCTTACGAGCATTAGCACCATAAACTAAACGTTTTCTTTCATCACTTGCAATTTTAATCATTTCTTCTGCTAATTTTTGAGTATTTTCAAGCTCTACTAATATTCCGCAATCTTCAGAAGATATTAAACTTTTTGGTCCATAAGGACAATCAAAACTTATAACCGGCAAACCGCAACTCATAGCTTCCAATAAAACCATTGGGAAACCTTCATAACGAGACGACACTACAAAAATAGAAGATTCAAGTAATAAATGACTAATATTTTTTTGTATCCCAATAAGCTCTATTTTATCATTCAATTTATTGTTAGAAATATGGAACATCAAATCATTATACAGCTCTCCCTCTCCTACAATTTTTAATTTCCATTCAGGAAATTTTTTTGAAAATATCGCAAATGCATCAATTAAATAATTAAACCCCTTTTGTTCTGTTAAACGCCCAATTGAAATAACTTGTTTATTTTTTAGTATGGCTTTCTCATTAGGAAAAAAAGATAACGGATTAGGAATAACACACACATTTTTTTTATTTCTTGGATAATTATCTCTATCATCTTCCGTAAGTAAAATAAGCTTGTCTGCAAAATATAAAGCGACTTTCCGCCCTATTTTCTGTCTAAATGAACATTTTCCAAATTTTGCGTTAAAATGTTCCCATGCAATATGTCTTATTTTCAGCATAAAACGAGAAATTTCTGTAATCGGAGCAAAAGAAGTGTCTACGTCAATAATTGTATCAATTTGATTTTTTTTCAGAAAACTACGTAATTTTAATATTTGCTTTAAATAATTTCCACTGTTAATTTTTTCCAAATAATTAACTGAAATATATTCCGAAACACTGTAAAAAATTTTATCCGGCTTGGACTTATTTAAAATAAATATTTTGTACCCCAATTTTACTAGTTCATTTGCAATTAGCAAGCAAACTCGCTCTGTTCCCCCAACATGACTGATATTATCAATAAAAAAGCAAATATTTTTCATTGCACTATCCTTTTATTTTTAATAACTTTCGCAATCTCATTTCTGTTTTTATTGCAAATGAATAAAAATAATATTCAAGCTTACCTATCAATTTTTTATCATATTGAAGCTTTCTACGTTCCAAATTAGTTTTTAAAGAATCACTTATCCCACCTAATCTAAAATTTGCAATAACTGCATCTACAGGGAAGAACTTCACATTCGATTCATAAAAACGCAGCATTAAGTCATAATCTGAAATTATTCTATACTTTTCCAAAAAAGTTCCGTATTTCTCATATAAATACTTAGAAACAAAACAACTCGGATGATATATCATTGCACTTTTCAAAAAAAATGCATTTTTCCTTTCAACAGCAAATTCTTTTTCATCTTTTAATGAACGACAATATCCATAATAAACGCCGCTGCCGTGAATCTTGTACTGCTCAACTATTTTTTCTACCGCATCAAGCTCATAATAATCATCACTGTTGATAATTCCTACAAGTTCACCTTTTGCCAAAGCAAGCCCTTTATTCATCGCATTGTAAATACCGGAATCTTTTTCTGATACAAGCGTCAATCTGTTTCCAAAACGTTCACGGTATTCTTCTATTATGGAAAGGGTTTTATCAGTAGATTTCCCATCAATAATTATATATTGAATATTTTTGTACGTCTGGTTCAAAACTGATTCTATAGTATCACGAATAAATTTTTCACTGTTCCAGCAAACGGTTATTATCGAAACTAGAGTATTCTGCATTTTCAGCGTCCTTTTTAATCTATTATCTTAAACAGGATATAACATAATTTAAAATAATAACCAAAGCAAAACTACTCCGTCAGACTGCTATTTAATCCGGATTGTATTTCTTCGATGACTCTGCGACTTTGCCCCATTCTGAATCGATTTCACCCGGAATATAATCATTTTCATCAGAAATAATGCACTTAATGAAATCTAAAAGGTCAATATCAAATGCTTTGGAAAGTTTCTGCAATGTAGAAAATCTAAAATCATTATTGTATTTAATGCTTTCAAGACGTTGAATATGTTTGTAATCAATAGTGGAAATCTCAGATAAATGTTCTTGAGTCCAGTTCTTCTTCTTTCTCAAGTAACGCAGAAAATAAGACAATTTTAGACTGATATTCACTATTTCTTCATTTTCTTTAGTTTTCATATTGTTTGAATATGCAATAATACAAAATCAAACCACCGCAAATAAACGGTTAGAATACTTGCCAAATATGCTTGTCAATTAATCATATAAATTAAAAAATACTGCGCTACACATAAATCTACGTCCGGAAAATAAATTGTAAATATAATGATTGCGGATTTTTTCTATATTTGATATAAGTTGCACATTCTCTGGAGAGTCTTTATTTCATTCGTTGAATGCGGTAAAGCGCCGAAGGTGTACTTCCGGAAACAGCCCGACCCGGATAATCTCTCAGGCAAAAGGACAGAGCCTTTCCACTAAAATTATTAGATTTTTCGGTATAAGTTCTACTTTTCAGAGTGGCGGTAATTAGCAATCGTCATCATTTTTATTCGCTTTTCCTCTATTATGAAAAAGCAAAAGGATCAAATTTTATGTCTTTCTCATCTATTCTTGTCGCAATTGACGACATCGTTTGGGGATTACCCACAATTATTTTAATTCTGATAACGGGTTTAGTTTTGACAATCCGCACACGCGGCATTCAATTCACAAAGCTTGGACGTGCATTCAAACAGATTTTCAAAAAAAATGAAGGACACGGTGAGCTTTCCGGCTTTGCTGCTCTTTGTACCGCACTATCGGCTACTATAGGAACCGGAAATATCGTCGGTGTTGCAACTGCAATTCTTTCAGGCGGACCGGGAGCTTTATTTTGGATGTGGTTTGCCGCAATTCTCGGAACTGCAACAAAATTTGCGGAATGTATGCTTGCAATTAAGTACCGTGAAATAAAAGCTGACGGAACTGTACTCGGCGGTCCGTTTTATACAATTGAAAAAGGTATGGGAAAAAATTGGAAATGGCTGGCTGTTTTATTTGCAATTTTTGGAACTCTTGTAGGGCTTTTCGGTATAGGAACATTTACTCAGGTAAACGGAATTACAGGTGCCGTACAGAACGCATTTGATCCTAACAAAGCTGCGATTGCATTCTCAATCGGCAAAAACTCATATTCTTGGGCTACAGTAATAAGCGGTGCAGTTATCACAATTTGTGTCGCATTGGTAATCATCGGAGGATTAAAACGTATTTCAAAAGTTGCCGAAAAAATTGTTCCGGCTATGGCATTTGTTTACGTTTTTCTGGGAGTTTCAGTGTTGATTATGAATGCAACAAAAATTCCTACAGCATTTGCCATGATATTTAAATCTGCATTCGGCTGGCAGGCTGTTGCCGGTGGTGCTGCCGGATTTGTTTTGAAGCAAGTAATGGATGCAATGCAGAAAGGTATTGCACGCGGTATTTTCAGTAACGAAGCCGGCTTAGGATCTGCGCCTATCGCTGCGGCAACAGTTCAGACAAAAGAACCGGTAGAACAAGGGCTTGTAAATATGACCGGAACTGTAATCGATACGTTAATTGTTTGTACGATGACAGGTCTTTCAATTGTAATTGCCGGCGGTGATGTTTGGAATTCCGGATTAAACGGAGCGGCTTTAACTTCTGCTGCTTTTTCGGCAGTTCTAGGCGGTGACGGACACTCTGTTCAGTTTCTTCTTATGTTATGTCTGATTTTCTTTGCATTCACAACAATTTTAGGCTGGGATTATTATTCTGAAAAATGTCTTGAATATTTATCTAACGGTAATATGGCTGTTGTAAAAGTTTACAGATGGCTTTATATATTAGCTGTTGCAATCGGACCATACATGACAATTTCTGCAGTTTGGACAATCGCCGATATTACCAACGGACTTATGGCAATTCCTAACTGTATTTCACTGCTTGCATTAAGCGGCATAGTAGCAAAAGAAACAAAAGATTATTTCAATCGCAATCCAAAACTTTAAATCTTAGTATTTTTCAGGCATGGTGTGTTTTGCATCATGCCTTTTTTTATTACATTTTCTGCCTTTTTGTTTTACAACAAGCTACATTTATTAAGGTAGAAACTATTTTTCCGCAGCTTCTAATTCTTTTTCAATTCTTTGAAGTGCGTTAATGAATTTCCGGCGCAGCGGTTTTGCAAATGGATTTTCATTTTCTAAAGTGATAAATAAATCTTGTGAATCATGACAAAACATTTGGTACATTTCCAACATCTTGTTGTATCCTTTTGTAGCAACAGCCGTTACCTGCGGTGACAAATCGGCAAGTCCGTGTGCAATAAAATGACTGATTCCCTGCACCAACGCCATTTCCTTGTCATGCTCCTGTGCAGTCATTTTCACCACATTCAGGCACAGTTCTTCACTTAAAAAATGCACGACTTTATCATCAAACGAACGCTGCTTTTCCGGCGGACAAACTACAATATTCTGACCTTTTGCACCGCATTCTTTAGTACTCATTGGTCCAAACAGCGGATGAAGCCCCATATAGTAAATATCAGGATTTAAATATTTTTTTGCCAACTGCAGAGGTTTTACTTTTACCGAACAAACATCAAAGAATTTCCCGTTTAAATTCTTATTCAGCAGCGCGACATTTTCTGCCCAAAATGCTTCAAGATACTGAACCGGAATCGACAATATAACAATATCTTTTGATACGGTATCTTCCAAACTTGCTCGCCGAACGTACTCCGGAACTTCGTATATTGTTCGAGTATCATAACAATATAAAGGAAAGAAATCACGCAGGATTTCTGCCATTACCCTTGAGAAATTTCCAAATCCGATTATTCCACAATCCATTTTCACTCCGGTTACATCATTGTAATTTGAGCTTTTAACCAGTTTTAAAAGTTATAAAATGCTTTTATTTTTTATAATAATATGCTAGGTTGTGCAACATGAAAGAGATACAAGACAATTTTAAAATTCGTTACATTTTTTATACTATATATGGATGGGGATTATTTGCTGTCGTATTTGCCGTATTATTTTTAATTTTTGCTCCAATCTGTTTGCTACTTTGTCTTTTTGGCATTGATAAAAAAAGAAAAACAATAATTTGGTCAATAAAATTAGCATGTAAAACATTTTTCTTCCTTTTTATAGGACATAAAATCATATTAAAAAACAACGGCGTGGGAAAAATGAAAAAAGGTGAGAAGCGCATGTATCTCATAAATCATTCTTCCATTTACGATGTAATTCTTGCGTATATTCTGCCCGGTGCATCTCGTTTTGTAATTAAAGACAAATGGATGAAAAAACCATTTGTCGGTTGGATTCAGCATTTAGCCGGCAACGTTGTAGTAGGAGAAGATAAACCCGAAAATCATCAAATCGCCGACAGCGAACCTGATTCAATTCAGGAAACAGTGAAAGCTTTTGAGCAGGAAATGCCGATAATTGTTTTCCCGGAAGGAACAAGAAGTAAAAACGGACAAATTCAACGCTTTAAACGCGGTGCTTTTAAAATTGCATTAACAGGTCATGTAGACATTGTGCCGGTAGTAATGGATGACTGGAACTGCGTGCGCCCCATAGGTGCCGGCGTTTGGATTCGCGATATTCACCCACACATTACAATTTTACCTGCAATAAAATATGAGCAGTACAAACACTTGACTCACGCAGAACTTGCAAAGCTTATGCGCTTCATAATGACAAAAAAACTTTATGAAATGAGAGAAGAGCGAAAAACCGCTGATAAAAAAGATTACCGTCATGCGGCTAAGTTTGTAGAAGAAGACAGAAAAGTTAAAGAAAGCCTTGACGCTCTTGAAAAAGAATTAAAAGAAAAAAATATTGAGCTGATAAACTACTCATTGTCATAATGCCACCATAATTTGACAAATATAATAAAAAAAGATATAAGGCAAAAACTCATAAACTATTTAAGAAAAGGTGACTTTTTATGCTGATTAATGTACAGGATATAAGAAAAGGTAATGTATTTAAGGAAAACGGAGATCTCTGGACTGTAATGTTTTTCCAGCATGTTACTCCGGGTAAAGGCGGTGCTTTTGTAAAAGTAAAAGCCAGAAACATGAAAACAGGAAATCAAAAGGAAAACAACTATCGTTCCGGCGAAAAAATAGAATTAGTTGATGTTTTTGAAAAAGACGGAACTTACTCATACAAAGACGGTGATAATTTTGTGTTCATGGATTCAGAAACATTTGAACAATATGAAGTTCCTGCTGAAATGTGTGAAGATGTAGAAAAATTCGTTTTGGAAAACGGAAATGTAAAACTTTCTATTTATGAAGGAACTGTTCTTTCTGTTTCTCCGGAAAACTTTGTTCAACTTCGTGTTAAACATTCAGATCCGGGAGTAAAAGGTGATACTGTTACTAAAACAACAAAATCCGTTGAAATTGAAACAGGTGCGTCAATTCAAGTTCCTTTGTTTATTCAAGAAGGCGATTTGTTGAAAATCGATACAAGAACAGGTGAATATCTGGAAAGAATTAACGAAAAGAAATAATTTCTTTCCTGTCTGGAAGCGGCTTTTCATTTCTTCATGAAGGAAATGTTAAGCCGTTATTTTTTTGCAATTAACAAAATTTATAATCCATTTTTTTATCTGGGAGGGGGGAGAAATGGGACCGCTTTCAAAACTGAAAATATTCTTTTGGCTGCATTCTCATGAATACGAAAAAATTTTAAGTATAACAGTGTGTGATCTTTTTGACGCAAAAGAATCAGCTGAAAAGATTCGCGCACATGCACTGGCTGCTTTTTATTTAGAGAGCTACTTTGATGCCCGAAAGCATTACGAACTTTTAGTCAAACGTCACAAAGCCACGCCGATGGACTACATCCGGCTTGCATACATTTACGCCCGTCATAATCAAAAAGAAAATGCGATAATTTCTTGGTGCAAAGCACTGGAAATCAACAAAAACCAAAAGATAGCAAAGAAAATTCTTGCCCACATTAAAGAAAAAGGACGTGAAATCGGTTTGTTTGAAGATGAATACATCAGAAAACTCAGCACAAAGCAGCCTGTTTTTATACCTTTCAAGAGCATAATGCAGGGAGCGGCTGTCGGTTGTCTAATTGCTGTTATTCTTTTCTTCTCCATTACCCAAGCCCCAAAATTGTATCGTGAGATTCGTTTAAAACATTACCGCAGCGACATAAACAAAGTTATGATTGACGAATATAATCCGACTGTACTAAGCGATTATCCGGATGAGGATAAGCAATATTCATATAAAGAAGCTGAAGTTCGTAAAATGTTTGATACGGCAAAAGAAAAAATTATGACCGATGATGACAATCAGGCAATTGTTTTGATGAATAAGCTGAAATATTCCAATGCCTCTGAAAATGTAAAAAGCAAAGTTGAGTATCTCAAAGGTTTTTTGCAAGTACCGGATTATTCCAACTTTAAAAGCAATTTTGATTACCAAACAATAAAGGAAGAGCCGGCTGTTTATGACGGAGTATATATTTTGTGGCACGGAAAAATTGCAAACAGTGCGACAGCAGACGGCAAGACCGTTTTCAATTTGATTTTAGGCGATGAAGATGCCGGTTACATTGACGCAATTCTTCCGGTAACATTTGAAAAACCGGTAATCGCCGAGAACAAAACATTTGCGCGCGTATTTGGGCAAATAAAAATTCAAGATAACCAAAAAATCAAAATTGACGGACGCATTTTGATTCGGGATTAACGGAGGCGACTTTATGCGTGCTGTAGTACAGAGAGTTGCTAATTGCAGCGTAACGGTTGACAATCGAATTACCGGCAGTATCGGCACCGGTCTTTTAGTTCTGCTCGGTGTATCGGAAAAAGATACTAAAAAGGATTTAGATTACATTGCAGATAAAGTTTTGAATATGCGAATTTTCTGCGATGACAATGATAAAATGAATCTTAATGTGCAGGATATAAGCGGCGACATAATGGTTGTGTCACAATTTACATTATATGGTGATGTACGCAAAGGACGCCGACCTTCTTTTTCTGCATCGGCACCAGCTGATATTGCAAAAAATTGGTACGAAAACTTTGTAGAAACACTGCGCCAAACTTATAAAGCAGGGAATATAGCAACCGGAATTTTTCAGGCTGATATGAAAGTAGAACTACTGAATGACGGTCCTGTAACAATTCTTCTTGATTCTGAAAAATTATTTTAATTTGCGGAGGTTAATTATGAGCATAAAAAAGATTTGCGGCGGAAGTATCGGAACAAACAGCTACATTGTTGACGAACTGATTTTTGATTATATTCCCGAAACTCTTTCTTACATCAAAAAAAACAACATTCAGCCAAAGGCTTTATTTATCACTCACATACATTTTGACCACATCGAAGGGCTAAAAGATTTTCTTGACAACTTTCCGACTGTAGAAGTTTACGCTTCCGCCGAAGCTAAAAAAAATATAAACAATACTGAATATACGCTGATGTGCACAGATTTTATTGATACACAGCGCATTACAGCAGTATCAGACAGAACGCAACTGACATTAAATGAACACAAAATTACAGCGATAAAAACTCCGGGACATTCCGCTGACAGTATGAGCTGGTTTGCAGAAGATTTGAATTGTGTTTTTTGCGGCGATTTGATTTTTTATCACAGCATAGGGCGCACTGACTTTCCCGGCGGCGACTTAGCTGAACTCACGAATTCTGCGGAAAAACTTTTTAATCTGGTAAAAAATGATGAAACCGTACTATATCCGGGACACGGCACATCAACAACAGTAAATGAAGAAAAGCATTTCAATCCGTATTTGTAACAACTTGCTTTAATCTAAAGTTCTGTATTCTATTCTGGAATTGAGGTCTGTCCCTAGGTTAAATGTAATTATCATGCTTACAACTTTGTCATTGCCGGGCATAGACCCGGCAATCTCCTGTAAACTTTCACCAATTTACATGCAAGAACCACAAGGAACAGACCCTAATACTAAAATGGAATACAGGTCTGTCCCTAAGTTAAATGTAATTATTACAACTTTGTCATTGCCGGGTTTAACCCGGCAATCTCTCGTATCGTTAATAGATTCCCGTACCAAGTACGGGAATGACACAAAAAGGAAGTGCGAGAATGACATTGAGAATCTAATTCCAAATCGGAATATCCAAACAAAACCGTATAATATAACTTCATTAACTGCCATTAGCATTGCTTTTTTCATTTTTTTCAGTATAATGGCAAAAATTATACAAATTAATGGAGAAAACAATGAATTTTACTCACAAATTATTTACCCCCCCCCACCTAATTTTTACATTACTTTTAGCTTTGGCATTTTTTACAGGCTGCCAAGTTGACAACAATGAAAACAATAACTCTGAACCTGCCGCAAAAATTTCCTACACAGTGAAATTCGACGCCAACGGCGGAAGCGGCGAGATGAAAGCCCAGACCGCAGAAGAGGGAACAGAAATCACCCTTGCGGCGAACACGTTCACCAGAGAGGGCTGGACGTTCTCCGGCTGGGCGACATCCGCCGGCGGAAACATCGTCCACAAGGACGGCGCGAAAATCAAGCTGACAGAAAACCTGACGCTCTACGCCCAATGGACGGAAATCGGAAAGGTCGAGAAGGTCACATTCAGCGCGACAGGCGAGGTTGACCACAACGAAAAAATCACGCTCTCATGCGGAACGGATGGCGCGACAATCTATTATCTGCTCGTCACCGGAACAGACGCTCCGACCGACGAGGAATTCGCGAAATCAAAACAGATATATTCCGAACCGCTCGCAATCACCGAAAACGCCGTGGTTGCCGCAGTCGCCGTAAAGGACGGAATGAAGGACAGCGAAACTGCGACCGCCACATTAACCGTGAAAACATACACAGTAACCTTTGAAACCGCACACGGCGCCCAACCGGCAAAAATCGAGGGCTTGAGAAAGGGCGGCAAGCTGACGGAAGAGCAGCTCAAGGAACCGGAAAACGTCACCGGCTACAGATTCGACGGCTGGTTTGACGGCGAAACCCAGTTCACAGCCGAAACGGAAATCACTTCAAACCTGACTTTGACCGCAAAATGGACGGCGGTATCTTACAAAATCATCTATAATAATGTAGAAAAGGCGTCAAACAGCAATCCGGAGACCTACACGATTGAAACCGAGACGATAACACTTGCCGCTCCTACAAAAGACGGAAGCGATTTTATCGGCTGGTATAGTGAGGCTTCATTTGAGAACGAAGTGACTAAAATCGCAAAAGGCACAACAGGTGACATCACGCTTTACGCAAAATTTATCACCAACTCCCTCCTCTTCTACAGCCAGAAGTGGAACTATGCGGACGACACATTTGGAAAGGCGCTTCCTGCCAAGCTTGAGCTTAAGAGGTCGATTGTTGCCGGGGACACTCTTGGTTCTCCGTTTGCGGAAGATGCTGTTGCGTTTTGCACTGCTGGCGTCTGGGGCGAGGATGACACGGTTATTTATTATGTTGACGGCGAGTACGCGCTCTGGTCTTACTCTGCCGACGGAACAAAAACGCTGGTAAAAGAAGCGGTTTCCGGTGCAAAAGGCGCATTTGTGAGCTACGACAGCGAGGGCAAATGTCTTTTTGCGCTTTACGATTCTGACAATGCGGCTGACAAAAAGATTTTTGTAAAGGACACTGCAAGCGGAAAGTCCTTTACAGTTGTGTATGGCAACGTTACATTGAAAGGCGGAATTACAGCAATTGCCGGAAGCAAAAAAGACAGCTCATTTTTTATAGCGAGTGACAGAGGTTCTTATATGAGCATTTTACCTTTGGAATTTAGCAGTAATTTTTCTGCAATGTTTGATGCAGGCTCAGGATTCAATGATGAAGTAACGGGTACTGATTCGTTTCTCCTTGGTTCAGAAACTCTTTTCACCACGATGCTAAAAAAAGACCCGGTTCAGTACAAGATTACCGACATGACCGTGATTGGCGGAAAACTTTACGCGCTTTTTGCCAGCTGCTTTGAGAGTAACTCTGGTGGTTATGCTTGGGATACTAATGTTACCTATGGAAATTATTCATCAGGCGGCGGAGTGCTTCGCATAAATTATTCCGGCAACCTTTCCGTGGATACAACATTCGGAACAGACGGCGTTGCAGGTTATTCAAATAAACTGAATATAAGAAGTACTGCTGCAGTAGCTACAGGTTGGCTGATTTTTGAAGGTGAAAAAAATACCCCTTCTTTATGGTCTAAAAAGAACATAAATTCCAACCTTGAATTCAACAATCCGCAGAAAATTATTGCAATAAAGCCGGACGAGCTTGTGATTGCAGAGAACGGCATTGCATGGACTAGTGATGATATGTATAGTTTTTATAATCTTGCACGTGCCGTTACAATGGACTTGAACGGAAAAATCAAGAGCGTTACGGCAGTTCACGGAAAGTCATTCAGCTACGGCGGAATTGACCGTGAGCCTAGCTACGAGGATGAGCCTGATTGCAATGTTGACGGACTTGCTGTTGCTAGCAATTGGTCAGCGTGTTTCGAGTAAACAATGAAGCCGTTGGTCAGCGTGTGCATTCCCGTGTGGAATTCGGAACAGTATCTTGACGAGTGCCTTGAGTCCGTCTTTGCGCAGGACTTCGCGGGCTTTGAAGTTGTAGTTGTAAACGACTCAAGCCCCGGTTCAGACACAAGCGGACGCACTTGCCGCCAAATCGTAAAACAGGCGCACAAGAGGCACAAAAAATCAGGCTGCCTCAAGGTGTCCTATATCGAACATTCCGAAAACCGCGGACTTGTGGAATGCCGCCGCACGCTGATCAACTCCGCGCACGGAGCTTTTATCCTGATGCTTGACAGCGACGATATGCTGAAGAGCGGCGCAATTTCCGCCCTGTGGACGCTGCAGGAACAGCACAGCACGGACATTGTGGCAGGCGGCTTCGACATTTTCCCGCAAGCAAAGGACGGCCGAAAGTTTCCGCTCCACGACGGATTCATTCCCGGAAGCGATCTTTTTTCCGCCTGGCTGATTCAAAAAAAGTACACGTCGTTCCTGTGGGCAAAACTCATAAGAACAGACGTGTTCCGCCGCGCAATGGAAAAAATTCCCTACACATACTGCAACATGGCGGAGGATTTTCTGATTTGGTTCTTCATCACGCAGACTGCGCAGAGTTTCTTTGCAACAAGCCAGCCTGTCTACGGTTACCGCCGAAATTCCGGAATGTCTTCCGCAAGAAAAATCACCACGCTTGAACAGTGCCGCCAAATCTGCTCGGCAGCCAGCGTCTTTACAAACATCTTTCTTTACATCGACGAACAGACACAAAACGACGCGCCTCCGCTCACCGATGAGCAGCTCTACGCTGTCGGCCGCACCGCCGAAAACTACGTAAAAAGCAACATCACCCAAATCAAAACCCTCGCCCTCCCCGAACTGATTCCAGAAGCGATGCAAATGCTGAAAGAAGCCTGGGGCGACGAGCTGGTGGAGAGAATGGAAAATGAGATGTAAGAATGCGGAGTGGTTGGGAGTGAGATTCTGTGTCATTGCTGCGGTTCGCCTTCTCTGTCATTGCCATGCTTTCTTTCGTGAGATTATCGGGCTTGACCCGATAATCTCTCGTAAAGCAATTAATGTAGATTCCCGTATCAAGTGCGGGAATGACATGGGAATAAACACAAGGGACAGACCTTAATACTAAAATGGAATTAGGGTCTGTCCCTTGCGGTACGTGAATAAATCAAATAATTTTCTGTACAAATTCATCAATCAATTTATTAACAATTTCCGGAACATCGGTATTGGAATTGTGCCCTGCATTCGCCAGCCAAACAAGCCGGTATCCGTCCTGTTTTGCCCACTGTCTGTTGTAACGTTTTGCCGAACCTGCTTTGTCATTTTCTCCGCACAGAAGTAAAACCGGACATCTTATGTCGTAACTTTTCCCAAGCTCAACAGACTGCGCTAAAATTCGGAAACCATGATCGGACAAACGGCAGTATTCCTCTTTATCATAAATAGACCAGATTTCTTTCATTAGCTGTCTGCCGTATTCCGTTACGGAATTGCCATTTATTCCCATTTTCAAAAGCTGCTTATAAGGAAAACTCATAAACATCCATTTTGTTCGTTTCAATAAAGCCAATTCCCACCAAGTATAATATTTCCGCTTTAACGAACATGAATCAACAGAAACAAAACCAACTACTTCGTTTGGAAACATTTCCATATAAACTTGCGAAATATATCCGCCCAAAGATTGCCCGACAAAAACAGGCTTTGTAATTTTTTCAGTCAGCAGAATATCATGAAGATATTCCGCCATATTTTCCATTGAAAATTCCAACGGATAAGGACGCGACCTGCCGTGTGCCGGCGCATCCCAGACAAGGCAATTGTATTTATCGGCAAAGAAATCAATCTGCTTTTCAAATAACCGATGATCAGCGGTCAAACCGGGCAAAAAAACAAGCGTAATTTTGTTTTCTTCAATATCATTTATCCAATAATGAA
The DNA here is from genome assembly GCA_050872545.1 of Spirochaetales bacterium. Classification (GTDB taxonomy): domain Bacteria; phylum Spirochaetota; class GWE2-31-10; order GWE2-31-10; family GWE2-31-10; genus RGIG8597. The sequence continues at coordinate 14,093 of JBNMHA010000037.1, forward strand.
TTGTTCCGAGCGGTGCCGCAAATTCTTTTTCTGTCATTATTTTATGCTTCCTTTACAGCCTTTCCGCACAAATGCTCAATTTGCAGTTTCAGTAAAAGGACACGCGTTCCTGCTCTTTCGATTTCTTCCTTTATATATTCGTCATCAGCGGTAAACTTATGCCCAAGTGCAGTTGTGATATTTATAATCTTTTCCATATCATCAATAATTTCGATTCGCCCAAAAGCAATAACACTTTTTACATTTAACGCCCATTCACCCGGACTGCAAACGCCCTGCGTATAAACGCAAAACGACACTTTATCATGACGCTTAATCGAATCCAATTTGTGCCCGGCTTTTCCGCAGTGGAAATAAATCGCTCCGTCTTCTTCATTATAAAAATGATTCATAGGAATCCCATAAGGATAATTATCATCGCTAAGAACCGAAAGAACGCCTCGTTTTTCGCTCTGCAGAATTTCAATGCATTCATCAAACGGAAGTTCCTGTTTTTTCCTGATTAACTCTCTAAACATATTCTACTCCTGCATAATTTTACTTGAGACAAACAGATGCTGCTTATTTTCGATTTTGCTCAATCCAAGAAACAGCAAAATCTACAAGTTCACGCTGTTTCATAAAAGTAAGCGTTCCGTTTCCAAGCTGAACTTTTTTTACGCTGCAAACCTGCTCAAACGCTTTGCCGATTTCCTCAAAATCTTTACCGTCAACAAATAAAACCTCGTAAGCTTTCCAAACTCTTTTACCATTTTCCATAACAGCACTATGGTCGGTGCAAAAATGTTTGCTAGGATAATCAGCGCGCACATCTGCAAGATGAAGTGAAGTATTTTTGTCGTATCCGACACCGATTAACAAAACATAGCCGTCCAAATCGTAAAGTTTTCCGATAGGCGAACCGTCGCCGAAAGCATTTGATAAATCATGTTCACAAGTTAAGAACTCAGCAAACTTCCCCCAAGCCGCAACTGAACAAGCCGGATGATTGCTTCTTAATGCTCCGTGCCATTTTCTGAACATTTCGGCAACTGCTCCCATTGTATTTGTGGGTGTAATATCCTTATCGTAAGCCGGCCAATTATCGCGAATCAACTGCCACCACTCTTTAGGTTCTTCCCAATGAACACCGCATTCCGGATCTAAATTTTTCCAAGACTGCGACGGCATCATAATTGTACCGTCGTTCCCCACACTTTCAAGAAGTGCTTCTATTACAACTTGCGCACCACCGCATACAAAACCCAATTTACTCAATGATGTATGAACCATAATTGACTGTCCTTTCTGCACACCGACTTCTTTAAAAGCCTGCAAAATATCATCTTTCAGTACAATTTTTCGATTCTGTTCCATGAACTCTTTCCCCCTTATCAATAAAAAATGCAAATATTGGTGTCTAGCAAATACATTTAATCTCTCTTTTACTTAATTTCAGGCTGATTTCTTCCATCCGACATAAAATCATCCGTAAATTCATCAATGCTTTTTTTTAAGTTTTCCCAATGATGACTTTTGGGATAAAGAACTATCGTTGCGCCGATTTTTTTTATGAATAACTCTGAATCGGAAATATGAAATTCTTCCGGGATTTTCACTGCCTGACTATTTCCACTTGTAAATACTTTGGTACTTACCATTTGTAAACCTCCAACATTTTATCAATAAAAAAATGCGATTCATTGCTTTATCTGCGTAATTCTAAAATAAAAACGGCGTATTATCGCAATTTATTCTGTAGGCTTTTATTTTTCCCTTGCCTTTGACTTGCAGCGTTAATTCTTCATCAAACTCAATTGTCTGTTTTGTCAGCAGCCAAGTTTTTTCACTGAATGTAATAGTATTCGACTGACCGAATTTTTCCAAACGGCTAGCCACATTCACAGTATCGCCCCAAACATCATAAATAGTTTTGGTTTTTCCTATTACGCCGGCGATAACGCTTCCGGAATTAACCCCGACACGCATTTTCAACTGGATTTCAGAAGTTTTATTAAATTCGTTAATATCTTCAAATATTCCGCGCGCAAATTCCATAATTTTAAGAGCGTGGTTTTCGTCCGGCTGAGGAAGCCCGCAGACAGCCATATAAGCATCGCCTATAGTTTTTATTTTTTCCACACCGTAGCACGTAGCACGTGTATCGAATCTGGAAAATAGGTCATTTAATGCACAAACAAGCTTATCCGCCGGGTATGCAGATGAAATCTCGGTAAAACCTATAATATCTGCAAAAAGAACCGACACTTCATTAAAGTAATCAGCAATAATTCCGCCATTCTTCTGCATACGTGTGACAATAGAACTCGGCAGAATATTAAGCAAAAGTTCTTCCGTTCGCTTTTTTTCCTTTTCCAATGCTTCTGTTTTCTTTGAATCTTCTATTGCATCGATAAGCCAGTTATATGAAAAAGTAATCGTCGAAAGTCGGTCTGCATTCAAAAGCGGAGAATTTCCCATAAAGTTATTCTTCATTTCGATTGCCGCAATAAAAATGCTGTCAAGTTTATCATTACGAAAGAACGGATTTCCGACAAGAGTTACCACATTTCGCTTCTTCCAAAATTTCAGAATCGGAGCAAAATTTTTGAACTGCAAATCAGTTCTGTGACAAATAAACGGAATGCGGTATTTGTTAAAAAAATCAGCAACAAAAAGCAAATCTTCATGTGAAATATCAAAAGCTTCATTTTCGGAATTTTTAGCGTATTCCAAAACCGGATTACCATCTTCCAGCTTTATGTAAATATTGCAGTCAAACTTGAAAAAGCTGTTCATCGAGTCAAGCATTTTACTGTAAAAATCTTTCAGGTTGCGATTTTTTCTCTTAATCGAATTTTGCCAAGACGACAGAAAATAATCATCTTCTGTTTTTTCCTGCAAAAGCACTTCTATATTTTCGCTGTAAAACATGTTCAAAATATCATCAACTGAAAAAGAAAAAATTTCATTATTCAGAGTCAGTTTAATTTCCTCTTTCTCACAATTTTCATCTTCTTTCAATGCAAGAATTTCCTGCAAAGTTTTTTTGCGGTTTTCTTCCCGACAAAATTTAATGCATGAATCAAGCAGTTCATCAGCTTCGTTATGTAGCGAAAATTTCCTTAATAGCGGAACTGCTTTCTCGGTAAAAAGCGGAAGTAAAATAAAATGCTGTCCGGCAATAGACTCCAAATGTTTTTTAGCACGCTTCAGATTTTCCAAAACTTCATTAGCATCTTTTTCTGCAAGAAGCCCTTTAACAAAGAAATAAAAAAACAAACTGTCATCCCACAATTCAAAATCGACATCGGGACTGTCCGTAAGCAGATGTGATAAAATGAGCTCTGCTTTTGTAATGTAAGTATGTGCATACAAAGGATTTACGCAGACACAACACAAAGCCGCCATTCCGTAAAGTTTTGCAATATTACAAATCGTCAGCCCAAGCCTGTTGCTGTTTTCCAGCATTTTCAAAATGGGATTAAGGTAATTAAGCGCATTTTGGTAATCACGTACAAAAATTGCATTAAACGCCATGTTGTACAATGTCTCGGCAATATGTTCCACTTCATTTTCCGAAGAAAACAAAAAGTAATGCTTTAAATTACTTTTTCGATAGCGTGATTGCATTTGTGCATTATAGCAAAGTGACAATGCGCGACAGAATTCCTGATGTGCTTCACGTGCTTTTTCATATTCCATCAACGTACAAGCTTTGTTAATAATTCTTTCCCATTCGTCGGACAGCAGAAACGTATCACGGCATTTATTAAGTATCTGCTTTATTCTTCCAAAGTTATAATAATGAACTATCAAATCTTTATAAAAGAAAGCATTTTCCAAAAACGCCTTGTTCTTAATCTTTACACCAAGCGAAAGTCCTTTATAAAAATAGTTAAATCTGTTTTTACCGTTTTCCACCGCCTGCAAAAATGTCATGTCATTTTCAAGGTTCAATGTATAAATATAACAAAGATTGTCAATGTAACCTTCACGTTCCAGTTCATTGAGAAAATCAAAATCAACCTGCAAAGTTTTATCAGTGAAAATTTTGTTTATAAGCCAACCGTGCCGCACATGCATGTATTCCAGCAGCTTTGACTTTATAATTTTCTGGCGGTCGTTGATTTTTGCCGCAAGTTCGCTGCATTTATTGATATGGTCATGTGTTTCGGAAAATTTTTCATCGCGGTAAATGCATATCAATGCTGACAAATAATGATATTCATAACGAAAAACATCATCGGTTGCTTCATTGTTCAAATTGTACTCAATATTCGTCGTATAAAGCATTGCCTTTTCCAAATTCTCGGAATAAAGAAACACGTATGCCGATGTTATATAAAAATCAAGCAAATCTTTATAATCAATTTCAATCTCACCGAAAGTGATCCAGTCCTGAATCATCGTACTGTAAAAAACAGCCTGCTTAAACGCTGCGGTTATAAGCATATCTTTAATCAGTGACGTGTAGTACGAAATATTTGCAGAATCAAATTCCAATGCCGGAGCTGCTGCCGGAATGTCATTTAAAGTATTAGAATAATCAGCGTTGAAAATTATTTTCTTTTCTTCAATTGTCTGCTGAAGCTGCTGCCAATGAAACTGCAAATACTCATATTGAATTTGAGTTTCATCGAACGAACCGACGACAGCAACATTTTTAAGTTTAGGCTCCTGAATCAGCACATTCAAAGTTTTCAAGAAAGATGAAGATGAAAACTGCATTTGATGAAATGAAAAAAACAGCCGATGTTTGCTCGAAATAAATGCAAAAATCTTTACTATATCGCGAATAAAGCAATATTCTTCATAATCCCTTTCCGGAAGAAGCATATCTTCCTTGCGCAAATAATGCCCTGTTTCAAGAAACGAAACAAAAATTTCCTTATGTAAAAAATAAACTTCGCATTTATCGATAAATTGGGCTGCCGAATATTTATCAGCATAAAATTTTTTGTAAAGCACGCAAATCCATTCCAGGAAAGGTTCGTATGCTTTTTGTACCTTTGTCGGAGCGAATGAAATATGAAAAAACTCTCCCTTTTTATAGGAAGGGAAAAAGTTATGCATATTCAAATCTGATAATTTAAACTGATTGTAGTACTTTATAAAAAGAAATTTTGAATCTGCTTTTGCCAAATGACTGCGCAGCAAAGCTATTATACTATTTTCCATAAGCACTTCCTTTTTAGGTTAATGTCTTAAAATTTCAAATTCTTAGGCGGAGTTATTACCCAAAATGCTTTCAGTTCATTGCCGCCGGTATTTTTTAATTGATGCGGAATTCCTGAATCAAAAGAAATGCTGTCTCCTGCCTGCAGCGCAAAAGTTTGGCTTCCTATAGAAAAGCTTCCCGTTCCGCTGATAATTACACCCATTTCTTTACCAATATGACCGTATTCCGGACTTCCGCTGCTTGCACCTGCCGCAACCGTCATAAGGTACGCTTCTATTCCGTGTTCACTGTCGGTCTGCGGAGTCTGCACAAGTTGTTCGTACGTTACGCCTCCCTGAACAATGCGGTTTCGCTGCGATTGATGAACTAAAGTAACATTACGGTTCTTTTTGAAATCCTGAAACAAATACTCAAGGTCAATACCGAGAATTTCTACAATCTGCAGCAATGTATCAATCGCCGGAGAAACTTTATTTCGCTCAATCTGCGATATAAGACTTTCACTTACACCGGCACGTTCAGCGACTTCTTTCAAAGTAATTTTCTTTTTTTCACGCATTGTGCGCAGCTTATCGCCAAACTTATATTTCATAATTCCATCCCGAAACGCAATTTTTCTCAAAAGTATATAATCATTGTCTATAATCTTTCTTATTAAGAATGCAATGTTTCTTTATAACAAAGTTTTTATTATAATAACAAATACTTAGACTGGATTTTATAATTTAGCTGGACTTTTATATGACAACACTTAATATCTTTTCAAATAAATGTTTCAAAGCTGCATTTCGCTGCACAATTCCGGTAATGCTGGGATACTTGGCAATTGGAACTGCATTCGGGTTATTGCTTGCAAATGCCGGTTACTCTTGGTTGATCGCACTTCTTATGAGTGTGATAATATATGCTGGAGCCGGGCAGTATATAGCTGTGTCAATGTTTGCGCAAAATGCCGATTTTACCGAAATTGCGCTTGTAACATTGCTTGTAAATGCCCGGCACATGGTTTACGGATTATCTTTGCTTGATAAATTTCGTGATACAAAACCGGCAACACCTTATTTAATTTTTGCGCTTACTGATGAAACTTATTCTCTGCTTACGACGGTAACTGTTCCTGATGATGTAAACAAGCGCGATTTTTATTTTTACATCAGCCTGCTTGACCATCTTTACTGGACTGTCGGCAGCGTAATTGGGGCTTGGTTCGGAAGCATTCTTACTTCATTCGACTGCACGGGATTGTCATTTGCATTGACTTCTTTATTTATGGTGCTGTTGATAGAACAATGGAAACAGTGTCGTTCAAAACTGCCGTTCGTTATCGCAGCAATCGTTTCTGTGCTTGTTCTGATTTTTATCAGTCGGGAAAATATGCTGATATTCTCAATTTTAATTTCGATATTCGTGTTAATTCTGCTGCGCAGGAGGCTTCCGTAATGACATCAATGCCGTTATCGCATGTATTTATTGCAATTTTTATAATTGCAGCTGTAACTTTTTTTACCAGAGTATTTCCTTTTATTTTTTTCAGTCGACGCAAGCCACCGAAGATTTTAGATTTCGTGCAGCAGTACATTCCGCCAATGGTAATGGTCATTCTTGTAATTTACAGTTTGAAAGATACAAAATGGACTAGTGCGCCTTTCGGACTTCCTGAAGTTATTTCATTGCTTTTTGTGACAATCATACATTTGTGGAAAGGTAATCCACTGTTTTCAATATTCGGCGGAACAATTTTATATATGGTTCTTATTCAGACTAATATTCTAGGGGCATTGTTTTGAACTTTGCCGAGCGGCATGGCACCTAACGTAAGGTTATAATGTTTTTGTCTACGACAAATGGCAATTTAAATTCAATGTGTCTAAGCCTTGCGGTTGGCAAAGACACACTGCCTTACGGCACAAAGTACAACAGTACTTTAGATTACGTTGCCTGACGGTTACATCACATGTCATTCCTGTGCGACGACATGGGAATCTGTTGCTTTGGTTAAATAAAACCCTTACGGTTGACAAGAGGCAATTTGCCTGTCTACGCAGGCAAGATAATGCAATTTTGTTCAAAGTTTTTGGCATTTGTACTTCAATTTGCGATTCGCCGTGTAAACCGGCAGCAAAGTTTCGTTTTAGATTAAAATGGGGTAAAAGTTAGGAAAGGGGAAACAGCTCCGAGTTGGCGAAGCCCGGAGGTTTCCCTCTCCTATAACCTCTCCCTTCCTTAGGCACGCCAATTTTTTGGTTAAGAACAATCGGCAGTCAAGCTGCACGAGGTACAACGGTTCCTGAGCAACGATGAGTTTGCGAAGCAAACGAATGAAGTATTTAACGCAGTTAAATACCGGTCAAAGCTTGCCGAAGGAACAGTTTGTCATCTTTGGGCTTTTTGATCTCGTGTCATTATCGGGCTTGACCGGATAATCTCTCGTAAAGCAATTAATGTAGATTCCCGTATCAAGTATGGGAATGACATTGGAATGACAGAAAAGGGAAACAAGGGATAGTCCTCAATGCTAAAACGGAATACAGACCTGTCCCCAGCTCCCAATCACAAAAATCTTCATTTTTTTTCTGAATCTTGTAAGCACTTTTGATGCTTTTTCGCATTATATGTATATAGAAGCGATTAAAAAAATTGCTTCTATATTTGCAGTTAAGGAAAGAAAATGGACTACTTGGAAAAATATGAGGATATAAAAATTACCAACAACTTCGCATTCTGTAAAGTTATGCAAAATGAGGAAATATGCCGCGAGGTTATCGAAACGCTTTTGCACATCAAAGTCGGAAAACTAGTTTATAAGTCGTTTGAGAAAGAGCTGAAACTGGAACCAGATAAACGCGGCATTCGGCTTGATGTGTACGTAGCCGATAGCGAAAGAATTTTCGATTTAGAGATGCAAACTACTGATAAGAAGAACTTAGGCTGCCGAATACGCTACTATCAGTGCATGATTGACGCCGAACTGTTGGAAAAAGGTGCGGATTTCAATGACTTGAAGGAATCGAACATTATTTTTATCTGCACATTTGACCCATTTCACAAGGGCTTGCCACAGTACACTTTTTCCAACAGCTGCGATGAGCTGCCCAGTTTGAAACTTGATGACAAATGC
>JBNMHA010000038.1:0-22137 GCA_050872545.1 Spirochaetales bacterium
CCGAGTGCATGGCAATGAAGAATGGAGGGCTGAATATATGACACTGCAAATGTTAAAACAAGAGACTTACAACATCGGCTTTGCTGCCGGTGAAGAAAAAGGAATTACAATCGGCGAAAAGCGGGGCATTACTCAAGGTGAACATAAGAAAGCTGTCGAAACTGCGAAAGTTCTCAAAGCAGCAAATGTTTCACTCAATTTGATAGTTGATAGTACCGGACTGTCGGTTGAAGAAATAGAAAAGCTTTAGGAACATTTAGAAGATTCCTGTGTCAAGCAAAGAAATGCAAGGTATCGTGTCATCTTCGGGCTTGTTCCGGAGAGCTTTATACAAAAAATAACGCAGGGAACAAATGCGATAATTTTTTCTTAAATTGCAAATTTCACCGATATTGTTTATATATGAGCAATGCAAACAATCAACACAATTAATCAATTTTTTTCTGAATTACTTATGAGTTCTCCCGTTCCTGACTTCGGTTACAACGGCATTCAGGTAGAAAACAGCGGAGAAATAAAAAAAATAGCATTTGCAGTAGATGCGTGTGAAGAAACAATTGTGCAGGCTGTACAATTGAAGTGCAATCTGCTGGCAGTTCACCACGGTTTATTCTGGGGAAAAGATTTGCCTGTTACAGGCAGTCACTACCGTCGCCTGAAAGCCTTGCTCGAAAACAACATTGGGCTTTTGGCGTATCATTTGCCGCTGGACGGACATCCAGAAGTAGGAAACAACGCACAAATATTGAAGAAACTTTCTGCCGCTGATTTAAAGCCATGCGGTTTCCACAAAGGTTTTGCTGTAGGCTACATAGGAACTTTGCAGCAGCCGATTGAAGTTGACCGTATTGCAGAAATTCTTAATGTTCCGGACAACAGCTTAAAAATTCTGCCTTTCGGAAAAAATAAAGTAACAAAGGTCGGAGTTCTTTCCGGCGGCGGCGGGCATTATTTTCAAGAATTTGCCGATGCCGAAGCTGAACTTTTTATCACCGGCGATTCGGAACATGTTTTGTATCACGCTGCAAAGGAACAAAATGTTAATGTAATGTTTGCTGGACATTACCACACGGAAATTTGGGGAATTCAGGCTTTGCAGCGGCTTATTTCAGAAAAATTCTCCATAGAAACAGAATTTATTTCTGCACCGACCGGACTATAAAACACTGCTTTGCAATTATTACTAAGGAGTTTTACATGAACAATAAACCATCTGTTTCTATTATCGGAAGCGGAGTTGGTGGGCTTTTTGCCGGAGCACTTCTTGCAAAACACGGATTTAACGTGAAAATTTTTGAAGCCCGACCGCAAATCGGCGGTTATCTCACAAGCTGGAAACGCGGAGACTACCTTTTTGAGACTTCAATGCACGAATTAAACGGATTTTTCCCCGATGATTTAAAGTTAAGAACATTCCGTTATTTGGGAATATTTGACCGTGTAAAATTCATTCCGGTATCGTCACCTTATACTTCTGTATTCAAAGACGGCTATAAATTTACACTGCCGCACAATTTTGATGAATACACAAAAAAATTAGCAGAAGAATTTCCGGAAGATAAAAAAGAAATTGAACGGATTATGGCAAGAATTAAAAAGATGTCTGCACAAGTTGCCGGATATTTGCAAGAACCCGATTTTTTTACAGCAATGAAAAATACTCCGATAAAATATCCGATGTTGATTCCGGGAAGTTTCCAAACATTGGCACAGCTTGTTAAAAAAATTAAAAATCCTAAAGCAAAAACTATCATTACGCAATTGTTTTGCTATTACGCAGACAACACCAATAAAATGAATATTTTGTATTTTGCGATGCCGACTTATTCCTATTTCAACGAATCTTACTATATAAAAGGAACTTCCGCTGCATTCAGCAACGCACTGGCCGATATAATCAAAGAAAACGGCGGAACAATCGAAACAAATAAAAAAGTGACAAAAATTCTGTTTTGTAATAAAAAAGCATGTGGCGTAGAAATTAACAACGGCAAAGAAACGTACAAATCCGATTTGGTGATTTGCAATTCTTCATTAATTTCTACTTTCCGTAATATCATCGATAAAAAAGATTTCGGAGGAATTTGGCGGCGTCACGCACTTAACATGATTCCTTCTACTTCGATGTTCGTTATTTATTTGGGATTAAAAGCTACTCCGGAGAAATTGGGGATAAAGGAATACTGCTACATAATTAACGAAAATGATGATGTAGCAAAAGTTTCCAAAAAATGCAGAAAATTTTTCCCGCACAATCAGCGACCGATATTTTTTACTACTTATATGCTCGATAAAGACATGATGAAAGACGAACGACTGACAATTTCTATGGCTGTTACAGACAATGAAAAATATTGGAATAAATATAAAAATGACAAAGAAGCCTACCGCAACGAGAAAAAACGCATTGCAGATGAGTTAATCGAACGGGCAGAACAGCATTTTCCCGGATTGAAAGACTGCATTGAAGTAATAGAAATCGGAACTCCGCTTACAATGAAAAAATTTACGTTAAATGACGGCGGTGCTGTTTACGGCGCGGCGCAGGAATGGGCGCAGACAAATATTTTTCGTTTCCCGAATGCGTTCCACAAGAAAAACTTGTATTTCTCAAGCAGTTGGGCTGTGCCGGGCGGCGGAACTTCCGGTGCATTGATAAGTGCGATTAACTGCGTAAGCAAGCTGCTGGACTATTACGGAATAAAAAAAGAGTTTGATGACTTTGCAGAACCGGCTCCGATTGCAGGTGACAATCGCCCTGAGTCTTCGAGATGAAACAATACAAGATAAAAAAGGAAACTGAACTTTATCCGCCTGTGAAAAAATGGTTTGAAGATGCCGGTTTTACTGTACATGCGGAAGTGAAAGACTGTGACCTGACTGCGGTAAAAGACGGTGAATTGATAATTGCAGAATTTAAGCGCGGATTAACAATAGAGCTTTTACTGCAAGGCGTATCGCGCCAGAAATCAGCAGAAAAAGTTTATATTGTAATTCAGAAGCCTTCGGTGAAGTATCGCAAGCTTCTGGATATTTTGTACATCATTAAAAAACTGGATTTGGGGCTTCTGCTTGTTGATTTTGAGGATGCGGAAAATGCCGTTGTAGAAGAAGCTTTGGCTCCGGGACAATCTTTCAGAGTAAATAAGAAATCTCGCAAGCGCAGAATGATTCTTAAAGAATCGGCACTTAGGTCAACGGACGGAAACTGTGGCGGAAGTAATCAAAAAAAACTTCTTACTCTTTATCGGGAACGTTCGATTTTTATCGCATGTTGTTTGGAAAAATTCGGAGAACTTTCGCCGGAAGATTTGCGCAAACTCGGAAGCAGCAAAAGAAGAACCGGAACAATTTTATCCAAGAACTATTATGGCTGGTTTACTCGAATCAAGCGAGGCAAATACTGTCTTTCAGATGAAGGGAAAAAAGCACTGACGGCATTCAGCGATACAGCAGATTTTTTCCGCAATAAATTAAAAGATGTTGATAAAAAGCCGATTTAAGACATGAGGTAAACATGATTCAACATGAAATCTGCGCATCATGCAAAGGCTGTTGCTGTTATGAAGACAATTATATCAAGGAATATTCCGAAGAAGAGCTTTCACACTATTTTTGTTTCAGCCGACATCTTTCGCAAACTTTTTTCCGATTCAACAGTAAAAAAAATAAATTTGTAATGGGAAAATACTGCAAGCATTACAATAATTTCTGCTGTGATATTTACAATACTGATAATTTCCCGTTTGTATGTGCTGCATATCCGTTTTTTATCATCACAAAAAAAATGTTGTTCAAACACGAAAATTCATTTTATTTGGCTGTTGATAAAAATTGTCCGCATTGGAAACTTTTTCTGAAACAAGCGAACAGCATTAATGAACTAATAAAAAATTACCTTGATAAAGATTTACCGATTGATATTTTTCCATTAAAGAAAATGCGTTCATTAGGATATCATTTGACTTTGTTAAATACTGAATTGCCTTCAATTTTATAAAGGATAAAAAATGAAACAATACAAAGCTGCTGTTATAGGAACCGGACGAATCGGTTTTTTACTGGGGAAAGACCGCAGGCGCGAACAACCGGCAGCCCATACTGCTGCATTAAAAGCCAATAAAAGAATAAAACTTGCAGCCGGATGTGACATAGACGGAACTCGCCTTGCTTTGTGGCAAAAAGAAAACCCACAGGCAAAAACTTTCGGGCACATTGATGCTCTTTTATCTGAAGTCAATGCCGACATCATTACAATCGCAGTAAATGAAGATGCACATTTATCTGCGACATTAAAAGCACTGAACTGCCGTCCGCATTTGATAATACTGGAAAAACCTGTGGCACTTAACAGTGATGAAGCACAAAAAATTCAAAATATAAGCAACAAACTGAAAGTACCGATAATGGTTAATCACGAACGACGTTTTTCAAAAGATTATCAAACCGCAAAAGAACTTATAGAAGCAAATGTTTTGGGAAAATTGCAACTTGTCAGAGGCTCGCTGTGGTCGGGAATGCGCGTTTATTCAGCTTCACAAGAAAAAACAGGCGCGTACAGTCTTATCCATGACGGAACACATCTTGTAGATATTGTGCAGTATCTGCTCGGTAAACGTTTGGAAAAACCGACAGTCTCCAATATTGTCCGTGATAGTGAAAATTCCGTGCGACAAGTACAGGTCAATTATCTTACTGCCGACAACATCGCAGTATCTCTTACATTTTCCGGTCAATGCAGATATTTCGGATTCGATATTGAACTGCGTTTCAGTGAGGGCAGAATTCTAATCGGTAACGGAATGTTTCGTGTAGAAACAAAGAAAGAATCACCTTATTATTCAGGCTTTTTCTCGCTTCTGAAAGAAAAAAAATACAAACCAGCTAAAAAAAGCGGCTATTTTTCCAATATGGTGCAGAATGCAATCGATTTTCTTGACGGAAACGCAGTTCTTGAATCTACGTTGGAAGACGGAATTAATGCGCTTTTGACGCTTGAAGAAATAAAGAAACATTTTTAATAATAAAAGGATATTCTTATGAAAAAATATTTTTTCTCAGCAATAATATTTATCTGTTCCATGTTCAATTTTTACGGAATAAGAAATTTTGGTTATTCTACGTTGCTGCTTATGGTAGAAGAATCTGAAAATGGCAGTTTTGAGCAGCAGAAAGAAACTCCAATATTCGATGGGTTAATCGATTACTTGTGGGAAACCGATGTGCTTTTTTTTGATATGCAAATTGATAAACCGATTACAGTACGAGACGGTGCATTGGATCCGGTTCCGTTCATCGGAGAAGCAAAATACAGCGGTGCAGATATGGTTCTTCTTATAAAAATCGACTACCAATTTACTGATGAAAACGGAACCGCAGAATTTAAGCTGGATGAAATTCCATACACTTATTATTCACTTACAAATTACAAGGTTGTAAAAAACGGCACTGCAAAACCTAAGCTGCTAAAACGCTTTAATTCCAGAAAGAAACGTGAAATGCTGAAAGAAATAGGTAAAAGTATAGGCTCAATGATTGAATAATTTTAGATAAAAAATGGAGCAAAAAGCCGCTCCATTTTTTTATTTTCTTATCATATTCTTTGCAAAGCTAGGTAACTGAATATTGTCAGAAAAAGACCTTAGAAATAAACTAAGTTTAGGCAAAATATCCTGCACTTCCAGACCATTAAAATCTGCTTTATCTTTTTCATCCATAACTTGATATGAAACCTCTCTTTCCGGTTCAAGAAGAATCGTATCACCGTCTTCTCTGGCTTTGTCGATAACTTCTACAAATTTCAGAACTTTTTCAAAGAAATCAGTCACCTTAGCAATCAAAATATGCTTTTCATTTTTTAATTTTTCCTCATAAACAACACCTTGTTCTTCGCCCTTTATATAGGCTGCATTACTGACATCATCTTGATAATTTTCAAAATCCTTTTTCAGAATATCAGCAATCAACAAAAAGTTATCACGCTTTTTTCCCGCATCAAATCTTAATTTGAAATTCTGCGGTGTAAGGCACGGATAAAATTGAGTTTCAAAATAATCAAAATATGAGAAAAGCAAATCCGCTTCAGAATCTTTCGATGCCTTACAAAGCTTTAAAGGGCGCAAATCCTCATAAACACCAAGCACTTCTCTGCGACGGTCTTTTTCGCTGTCTAAACTGTCCCTTGTAGATTTTGAAAAAATATTAAACTTAGCCAAATCCACAAATCTTCCGGCACCAATATCAGCAAAAATTTTATCAATTTCCTCTATTTGCTTTTTTATTTCCTGCTTCAAAGCAACTTTTGTCGACATTTTATAAGTTATAGTTAATTTCTTCTTTAGATCTTCTAATTTAGCTTTATCATCATCAGAAATCTTCATATTCACCTCTCTTATATTTCGTCATATTGAAAAAGCCCCCTTTGAATAAAGGAGGCTTTCTTTCTGATTAAGAATAAATCTTACCAACCATCAACCATATCATCAAGATCTCTGGTCTTTTCGTTAAATATGTCAGTTAAAGCACGCAGTTCATCAAAGTATACATAGTATGTTCCGTATGTTTCAACAGGGTCACATTCTACTAAGAAACCAACAAATCTGATTCCTTGTCTGTCAACAAAATGAAAGTCTCGCTGAATAATGCTTTCAGGAATAGAAACTTTTAATTCTTTCCAACCTACAAATCTTAAACGATCAACATAAAGTTGTCTGCTGTTGCCATAGAAATCTTGAAGCAAAACTTTTAAAGTATGATTGTAGTTTCTTCCTGCAACCCATACTGATATTTCCTGACAAATACCTTCAATCATAATAGGTTTTTGAGGTTTAAGGGAAAACCAGTGGTAACCTCTTTTCATGTACTCAACTTTAACACCAAGAACTTTATCTTTAGCATAAACGTTAGGAATACCGTATTTTTCGTCTCTTTCATTCCAAGCATCAGATGAAAGATCTGAAGGTCTACCTACTCTTGATTGACGAGAAATAATTCCTTGCTCAAGAGGCATAGCAACTTTCCAAAAAGACGCATCTTCAAATCCATCAAGTCTTACTTCTGTTATTTGGGAATTTGCTGTTGTTACGGCTGAAGGATCTGAATTATCCTGAGCTACAGCTGAAAATAATCCGCAAACTAAAAGCGCACCAATTAATAATTTATTTTTTATCATTTCTGCCCTCCACCTTATTGAATTACATCAGCTTCATCAGGAGCCTGAGGAGCTTCTTTTTCCAATTCTTCAACATATTCTCTATCGCCGAGTTTATATCCGTCATACAATTCTGAGTAAACATCAGATACATAAGTAATATGATCGAAATAATATGTTGCACCGCTTACTCTTTCATTTGGATCTGTCCAAATAACAAATTTCTTGAAAGCTAAATATCGGTCACTAGGAATTGTCAAAACACTTTGAGGTATTGTACTAGGAATTGCAACTGAAAAGTTTTTCCATCCGATATGTTTTAAACTGCCTGCATCCAAGCGATGTTCTACACCTCTGTAGTCAACAAGCACTAACTGTAGATTGTAGTTAAAATTAGATCCCCAAACCCAGAAATCTATTTTTTCAACTTTTCCTTTAAATGGGATAGGAGTCTTCTCATACTTTCCGCTGTCTTCGTTCTTTGAAAGCGGATAAAGTTCTGCCGTTCTGTATCCCTGACGATTAAAACGCAATTTTACAGACATACTAGTTGCAGATTTTTCTGTATGACGAATTACATCATTTTCAGTATCGAATTTTTTCTGACCGAAATAAAATTCTCCGGCTCCCCCTTCTTTTTCAACACCGAAGTACGCTTCCGGCCATGCTTTAACCCATCTTAATTCTTGCAAATTTTTTCCAGAAGCAAGATTTCCTTCTCTCCCGAATCTATCTGGTACTACTGTCCAATATCTCTTTGGGGCACCTCCGTCACCTTCCAGTTCAAAATCTTCGAGCGTCAATGTTTGAAGCACGCGAGGACTTTCACTGAAAAGCAATGTTGCACAACTAAAAAGTGCAATAGTGATAAAAACAAAAAACTTATTTTTAGGCAACATCCCTATTCTCCTTTCCTTAGAAAATGTAAATTTTAAACTTATATATTCGTAAATTACAAGTTTACAGAACGAAATAAACTTATAATTTAATGCCCTTTTCTTGTCAATTCAAATTTAGAGAATTTCAAAATCATTACAGCAGCTTAACTTTCACATTTTCCGTAACTGTTAAACATCTGAAACGCTCTGTATGAACTTCTGACAAATGCTCCCGCCTCTACAAACGGAATTCCCATATCCTTTCCTTCACGGATATAAAAATTATAATCATCAATATATTCTTTCACCGGCAACGCTGAAAGTGTCGGCATTAGATACTGCCCTACAGTTACAGCTTTTACACCGGAATCGGCAAGTTTTTTAAATAATTCACTTACCTCATTTTTTGTTTCCCCAAATCCAACCATAAAACCTGATTTTATCAGAATATCAGGTCTGATTTTAGCCGCCGAGTGAAGTACATTCAAACTTCTTTCAAAAGAAGCAGCTGAATTCTTTACTTCCGGGAAAAGCCTCTCTACAGTTTCAATATTATGGTTGAAAACATTAATATCACAATCTAAAACCTGTTTAAGACTCTCGGCATCTCCTTTAAAATCGGGAACAAGAATCTCAATCTTTAATTTATCATAAACTTTTTTTGCCTTTTTTATGCACTGCACAAAAACCGACGCGCCTCCGTCCGACAAGTCATCTCTTGTAACGGAAGTAAGCACCAAATATTCAAGCTGCAACTTTTCTACTAATTCAGCGATGCGCTCCGGCTCTGTCTCATCAACATTTCCGTAATCTTCAAGCTTCATTGCAGATATATTGCAAAAGCGGCATTTCCGAGAACATTTAGTTCCAAGCAGAAGAAACACCGCAGTTCTGTTTGAAAAACATTCACCGCGATTCGGACACTTTGCCTGAACACAAACAGTCGGCACTTTATCAAACAATTCTTTTTCCTCTACGGAAAAGGCAGATTGCTTAAATAATTCTTTTTTCAACCACTGCGGTTTATGCATAATCATTATCTGCGTCTCACGATTTTTACTTTGCTGCTTTTCATTTTTTTCAGAACATCAGTTTTCACTTCGAAATTTACAACGTTTTTGTCTCCGGAAGAAATAAATTCTTTCAATTCTTTAGATTTTAAGCTTTCATTCAACAATTTGTCATACTTTATATCAACATAATAAGACACGCATTCGTTATTCATGCCGTATCTGGTAAAAAATTCAACCGCATGTTCATTTTTAAACTTCTCGCGATTAACCGTGTTTATCGCACGATTATTTACTCCGGCAAACAGAAATACGGTTCTGCCCGGAATTTCTTCCGCTGCCGCTTCCAATTCTTTGGAAATATTATTCTGCCTATACGGAATAAGCTTCGCCGCATTTTGCTCTTCCGAATTATTTTCCCACCAATGATTGAAACCTTTAGATATTCCGTTGTATTCATCAAACAAGACAACCGACATTTTTTTTGTCTTTTTAAAATCATTTTGTATCAGTGATTTTACTTCATTAAAAATATGCTCACTTGAAACACTGATATGAAACACTCCAAGCGATGAAGATGACGGACTGCTTCCCATTCCATAAGTAACAACTTGCAAATTGAAATTTGACAACGTAGAATTGTTGGCTATTATCGGGAAAAGAAACGGCTCAACAAAAATGATATATTTAGCTTCCTTATCATTTTTTTCTTTGAAGAAATTCTCCAAATCTTTGTCAACATTTTCAAAGCTTTTAACTTCAATCTTCCGGATTTTCAAATGTCCGCCAAGATTTTTCTTAACTACTTTCTGCCTTTTCAAGCTATCCGGAAATGCTTTGAAATATTTTTCATTGGATATAAACAAAAGTTCGGAAGATGCTTTTTTGCCCTTTGCACCGCAACCGGTAAGCAGCAGCAAAAACAATAAGGGCAAAATAACAAAGTGTTTCATTAATTAACCTTGTCGGAAACACCGGCCGGTGGCATATCATCTGTTCTGATTGCGCCGAAAGATTCTTCATATT
Source organism: Spirochaetales bacterium (assembly GCA_050872545.1). Classification (GTDB taxonomy): domain Bacteria; phylum Spirochaetota; class GWE2-31-10; order GWE2-31-10; family GWE2-31-10; genus RGIG8597. Next base: position 10,065 of record JBNMHA010000038.1, read on the forward strand.
TTTTTATATTCACACCGATTGCGGTATACATTCTTTTAAGTGCCGCCGGACTTACAATCACACGTGATGTAACCAAAGCTTCGGGCGGAAGCATAGATATGAAATCTAAAACAAATTCATCGCGAGTATGCATAATTCCCACTTGATTTGCATATGTACCTTTAAGTTGTTCATCGTTAATTTTAAGCTTTACTTCTTTTTCTGCCATATAATCACCCTCTGATTTTATTCTAAAAAATACTAATTTATTTTCTGTGTCGACAACCCATAATCATCATCAATTACAACTTCAATTTTTCCGTCAGCAATTGCTTTGCGTGTAGATGATGCCGCAAGAATTTCCCTTGCGTTCTTTTTGGAAATTACAATAACCGACCCGGACTTGCTGCCGGCACCGTAAGCGACAATACGCAGCGGATTATTTCCGGCACGTTTTTCTGTCCGCTTTAAATCTTTTTTCAGCATTACCAAACTTTTCAGCGACTCACCGCCTCTTAGCAGCAGTTTTCCGCGTCCGACTGCGAATTCACTTGTATATGCAGACAAACGTTCTTCCAAATTTTCAACTAAATTGCCTGTACTTGCAATTTTGGCACTCAATTCAGAAGTCAAAGCACTTGCCAAAGCAAAACGAGCTTTTTCCTTTGAGATTCCACCTTTGCTGCACGCTACTACAATTCCGTCAATTCTGCCCTGTAGTTCCGTCGATAAATCATTCAAGTCAATCAAAATTCCGTCAATGCTGCGTTCCGATACTTCGGTATACGCACCGGTTGGACTGCTTTCACTGTCTTTAATATCATAAGAATATTTAACCATTCCGCGTTCCAAAAGAACATCGGGTCTTACATTGTAGCGGTTAAATACAACTTCTCCATCCGCATCACGCACTGTTAAAAACAGCGACGGCAGTATTTTCACTTTATCACCGCTGAAAGAAGTCAAGTCTCCGCGCGCATCAATTACAATCCCTGTATAATTATTCTCATAAGTTTCGCCGATGTAAGCCGGAAGTTCCTGAGTATACTGACTTCTGTCACCAAGCAAAATATTCATTATCGAATTTTCGCGTCCGTAAAGCTGAATACTGTAAGTAACTTTTATATCATGGTCTTTAAGAGGATATTCAAGCTTATGCAAATGCGCTTTATTAAGCAGACTGAACAACAAAGCTTTTCTTTCGCCCATTGCGTCCATGTATTCATAAAGATTTTGTCCGTTGTCAGAAACTTCAATGTTTTTAAAAACACGGTAAAAATTAATTTCAGCCTGATTTTTAGCTTCTTCCTGCAACAGTAAATGTTGCGCCGGATAACCGTAATTCCTGTCAAGAGTAAAAAACGCCGATGAATAAACTTTTCCGTCCGCCCAGTCAACTCGGTAATTGTTTGACGCAAACACAAAAAAGACCGACGTAAAAAGCAAACAATACAACACAAAACACATTCGTTTCATCATTTTTCTATCCTGTTGCAAATATAGGATTAACCGAAAATCTACCTGATACGCAGTACCTGCCCTACTTTTATTGTATAAGGAGAACTTAAACGGTTTAGCCTAGCTAAAGTATCGGCAGATGTTTGATATTTTAAAGCAATTCCGTAAAGAGTATCGCCTCTTGCTACGACATGGTTTGCCGAAGAAACCATAGTTTTAGTATGCTGTTTTTCATTCCTTGCTTTCTGCAATGCATAATAAGAAACAGGAATGTATAACTTCTGACCTTCCCTGATTCTGTTTGAATTGGCGATTCCGTTAATGCTCATTAAAATACCCTGCGATACTCCGAATCGCTCCGATATTCTTGAAAGATTATCACCTCGTCTAACATAATAAACCTGATAATCCTGCGCTGACTGATTTTTCAACATATTATAATTAGCTTTCAGCTGTGTCATTTTGTCTTTCGGAAGCCTAATTTCATAACCGTGCCTGCTGCTCGGTACGAAAGGCGAACGCAGTGCCGGATTAAGCTGCATAAATTCACGCTCACTAACTCCAGAATATTTTGCAACCAATCTTACAGGGCTTGTAAAAGGCAAACTGTAATATTCATAATCTTCTTTCCATTCCTTAAACTTCAGCCCGAACTTCTCATAATTTTTGATTATATAAACAGATGCAACAAATCTCGGAACATACTTCTGCGTCTCTGCCGGGATAATTCTCTTTGCGGCAATGTCGTAAAATTCATTTGTATTCGCATTTTTTATAGCACGCTTTACATTGTAGCCACCGTAATTATAACTTGCCAATGCAAGGTACCAATCACCGAAAGTATCATAAAGCAGCCTTAAATATTTTGCAGCATAACGACATGAAATTACCGGATCCAAACGTTCATCCATCCATTCGTTGCGTTTCATTCCCATCCACTTTGCGGTTCCCGGCATAAACTGCCACATCCCGGCTGCGCCTTTCGGAGAATACGCCTGATAATTAAAGCCCGATTCTATAATCGGCAAATACGCCAATTCTTCCGGGATTCCGTACTCGACAACAATTTCACGCATTAACGCTGAATATTTTTCAGCCCGGGAAAGTGCCTTTGTAAGAAAACCGCGTGCTTTGGTAGTCAAATAAGTAATTTCAGACTGAACTTCTTCATTTATAATTAATGGGAAAGTCTCTCTGTAAATTTTCTCATTGTCACTTTCCTGAAATGTTCTATTATCGGCTACAAGATTTGAAAGTTCCGATATTGTTCTGTCTTGATCTTCTTCAGACACAACATCGCCGGTTACATCATCGGCATAAACAGAATCTCCGATTCTTTCAAGTTCTGCCAAATCATCATCACTTAAATCATTATTAACAGAAACGTTTTCTTTAATATCAGAAGCAACATTCTCAAGACTTTCGCTGTTTTCCGAAACTGCCTGTTCATCTGCCGCAATGTTGCCATTTTCCGCTGTTGCTTCATCGGCAGCTGCATTTTCAACATCATCTAATGAAATAACATAATCATCATCTTTACCGATCGGATCCTGCGCTGCAGCAATCAAAATTTCTCCGGCATTATTCCTCGGCAAATCAAAAGCTGCATTTTCTGCAAATACAAATCCGACACTTCCAAATAAAAACGAAAATAAAATTACATCCAACTTCCAAAATAGATTCCTTTCCATTCCCATCCACCATTAATATTATTGTCATAAGGATAATCCACACGCTTAAAATAAAGATACCAAGTTGTAAGCTGTGGAAAACCCCATCCCGTCGTTTCCAGATAAACCTCATCTTCGGTAGAAATCTCGGCAAATTTGGGTGAAAAGCGAATATTTCTGCCCCACCTTGACGGAATACTTAACTCCCGAACACCCCACTGCGGAATTGTCGGGTCAAAAAAACGCACTGTAAAATTGTCCGGTATAAAACTGTACAGTCTCTTTTTATTTCTAGTATCGATAGCATATTTGATATTATTGATTAATTTGTTTAAATCTTTATAAATCCAGTCCTTCTTGCTATAGAAAAAATTTATTTCTTCCTGAATTTGCGCCATATCAATTCTGTCATCTTTTATCCTGCTTCTTGCCGAAAGACGCACCATCTGCTCCATTACCTGAACAGCCGATTTCATATCATATTGTTCTTTATAAAGCTGCGAAAGTTCATACATCAAAAACAATTCATCTACTCTGTCGCTAAAATGTTCCAACAGCATTTTGTACATGCAGATTCTTAATTCCGGATATTCTTTGAGCTTTATCAAACGCAATCCGACCGCACATCCTAACGGCGAACCGTTAAATGAAATATTGTAGTCTTCACTGCGGACTTTGTTCATATAAAAAACAGCATGAGGCATTTCGTTTTTCTGCCAGTAAAAATCGGAAATAAAAAAGTAAAGACAAGAACGAAACTCATTATCTTGCGTTTGAGTAGCAAGCGGCAGAAAAGCTTCTATCGGCTGTTCTAATTTCGCAGCATTTCCAAGCCAAGAAATTTTAGCATCAAGCGCCATATTTTCATCATACAAAGCCAGTGCATTTGTCCACAATGTATTTTGATACTGATTCAGCCCATTCAGCATATTTTCATGACCGCACGAAAACAAAACAGGCATAATCACAATCGTTAATATTAGTATATTTCTAATCTTCAACAAGGCTGTCTCCTTCATTACGCTGCAAATAAACAAGATATTCCGTATTGCCATAAGTTCCGGTTATCGGACTTTCCGTCGGTTCTGCAGCCAGCGTTATTCCGGCATTTTGTATTTCACGGCATACGTGATTCAAAATTTTCTGCTTTTCATCTTCACACTGCACTACGCCGTTAAAATTTCCAGACAATCTCAAAACCGACTGAAGCCGTTTATACTCAAACTGCGGCTTTATCAACACGGCAGCTTCTTTTATTTCCAAAACATTAAATAAATGACAAACCAAAGGCATACATGATGTAAAGCTGACATCCATTACGGCAACTTCCGGAAGCGGCTGCAAATCGGCTTTTTGTAAATCCTGAATTCTTGTATTTTCCATTGTAATTACGTGCGAATCCGAACGCAGTTTAAAATCAAGCTGATTTGTTCCGCAATCTACCGCATAAACCATAGCCGCTTCATTCTGCAAAAGCACTTGAGTAAAGCCGCCGGTAGAACTTCCTGCGTCAATGCACACGCGATTTTTTACATCAAGCGGAAAAACTTCCAATGCTTTAAGCAGTTTATAAGCACCACGTGAAACATAAGGACAATTTTCCTTAATAAATAACTTTATTTGTGAATCGAACTTTTCTCCGGGATGAGTTAAACGTGCATTTCCGGAAAAAACTTCTCCTGCAAGAATTTTACGCTCGGCAGCGGCTGCCGAACATCCGGCTTGAATCGCAACTAAATCACGAAGCATTAATTTTTTAGCCATTTATTATTTTTCCCGTGTAATAAGAAAATCAAGAAATTTCTCAAAGAAATCTCTGTTACCGGGCAATTTTTTTATAAGTTGAAGCGCATCGTTCCTACGCTGATTCATTAAATCATTCGCTCCGGATAATCCCAAAAAGCGCACAATTGAAGATTTTTCGTTTCGTTCGTCGCTGCCGACAGGTTTACCCAAAACTTCCGTGCTTGATGTTTCATCGAGAATATCATCCTTTATTTGGAAAATATCGCCGACCACATGACCTAATTCTTCAAAAATTTCCAAGTCGTCCGATGAAGCACCGCCGTTTACCGCACCGCACAAAAGCGACATCTGAAGCAAGCAGCCTGTTTTATAACGATTTACTTCATTAAGCGAATCAAGCGACAATTTTTTTTCACCGGACAATTTCTGCTCATATTCCAAATCAAGCATTTGACCGTAAATCATTCCACCGCGCCCTGCTTTTTCCCCGAAAATTTTCAGAATCAACGGCAGTTTGTCCGCCTTTGTATAATGCGACAACATCGAATAACCTTCCGTAAGAAGCGCATCACCGGTCAAAACCGCATAAGCGTCGCCGTGCAGAACATGCAGCGTCTTCACTCCGCGCCGCAGTCCGTCATTATCCATACACGGCAAGTCATCATGCACCAAAGAATACGTGTGAATCAATTCCACTGCCGCAGCCAGAACATAAGCGTCGCTGTCCGGCTTGCCATAAACAAGATTCGCTTCCAGCACAAGAAGCGGACGAACCCTTTTGGACGGAGCAAACATAATGTGATTCATACCCCATTCCAATGAAGCTGTCGCAGCATTTTTGCAATAAATTAATTTTTCCAATTCACTTTCTATATTTAAGCGTGAAATTTCATCTGTTATAAAGCTCATAATTTTCCTCTGTTTAATTAAATTGATAATCTTTCGATTTTAAGAGTTTTTCCGGTTTTGCAGTCAATGTCAATAAAAACGCCTTGCATTTTACCATTTTCAATCGCCGGAACGTAAGGCTGCGTAACTTGGCGTTTTATTTTCTGCAAAATAGCGGAACGTTCCATTCCTATAACGCTGTCGATTCCGCCGCACATTCCTATATCCGTAATATAACCTGTTCCGCTGCGGAAAATCACTTCATCGGCAGTTTGTACATGAGTATGAGTTCCTGCAAGAAAAGAAATTCTTCCGTCAAAATCAATCGCCAACGCTTTTTTTTCGTTCATAAATTCCGCATGAAAATCGACAATGACAACTTTGCAGCCGGACAATTCATTTTTCAAAAGATTTTCCAATGTCTGAAATGGACAGTCAACTGGCGTCATAAAGTAGCGACCGATTAAATTTACCACACCGATATTTACATCATCTATTGTTGTGCGCCACCAGCCTTTTCCCGGAGCGTCGGGGTAATTATGCGGACGAAGCAGCCCATTGTTTCTTTGAAGTATTTCACCGGCATCTGCATTTGACCAGATGTGATTGCCGGAAGTCACAACATCAATGCCGTTGTCCAGTAATTGCTCGTAAATTTCTTCTGTAATGCCGAAGCCCTCATCAGAATTTTCACCGTTGACAATCACTAAATCCGGCTCATTTTCCCGTAAAACTGCCGGCAGTTTCATGTATATCTGTTCAAGACCGGGAGTTCCGATTGCATCTCCCAGCATAAGCACTTTCAATTTTTCCAATTTAGCAAAATCCTTTTTAGCTTTATCGACCTTATTCTTAAAAGCATAATTTTTCAAGATATATACACTAATCAAAAATAAAATTACAGACTGTTTATCTACATTGCAGCACAGACCATAAAACATCATTAAACAATAAATAAAGATTGATATTGATTTCCTTACAAGTTATAACAATGAACTTAGTTAAGGAGCAATAATGAAACAAAAGTTTTTATCCAAACGAATTTTTATATTTCTTGCAGTTCCCGTATTACTTGCGTGTGCAGCAGGATTATTTCCTTTTTTCCAGAATATCGTTGTAAATGCAGCTTCCGCTTGCTTAAAACGTCAGTTTGACGCCAACTGGTGGATGCCGAGAATCAGAATTTATTCGACAATGGTAATATCCGCTGTTTTGCTGATTAGTTTTTTTGCGTATACAAAATGCGGCAGAGAAATATTCGGCAATATAAAGCAGCAGTTTGCAGAACTTTTCGGTTGTTTGAAAAAACGTGAAAACCACCGTTTCTTCATTTTTATTTTTCTCGTATTTATCGCCGGAATATTCACAATTATAAGAGCAAACTACAGTTACATTGATGATATGGGACGTGCCGCACAGGGCTACAATCATCTTGATACTTGGAGCCGTTTCCTTGCCGGAGCATTGGCTGTAGTTGTGCACGCCGGTCCGAAATTAATGGATATTTCTCCGCTGCCGCAAATATTGGCATGTTTGATATTAGCTTTCGGTGCTTTTGTTTTTGCATATACGGCAACCGGAAGAAAAATTACTTGGCTGTCATGTATTGCTGCATTGCCGATAGGTTTGTCGCCGTACTTTATGGAAAATCTAACTTTTAAATTTGACGCGCCTTATATGGCACTCGCAGTAGTTTTCAGCATTATTCCATTTATTTTTATTAACAATAAAAAAACCTTTGTTGCAGTTTCAATCTTAGGACTGCTAGGCACATGTTTTACATATCAATCGGCACCAGGCGTTTACATTGTTCTGACAATATTTTTCTCGTTCTTATTCTATTTTGAAAAAAGTTGGGATATTAAAAAGACTTTCTCATTTATCGGATATGCAGCCGCATCTTATATCATCGGATTGTTGATGTTCCGTGTATTGTTTATGACTGAAGATGTAAGTTACGCTTCTACAGGCATGTTCCCAATGTCTGAAATCGTCACCGGATGTTTATCAAATATAGGAAAATATTTATCGTTTCTATATTCGGATTTGGGAAGCAGCGTATTTTTTGTAATGTTCTTTGTTGTGCTGATATTTTGTTTACTGCGAATTTTTGAATCGGGAAGTAGGAAAATTTTTCTGTTCATTTTCATGATAATTTCATTTCTTTTAATGACTTGTCTTTCTTTCGGCGCATATTTGGCATTGGAAAATCCGTTGTGGAATCCTCGCGCTTTTGCAGGAACCGGAATTTTATTTGCCTCATTTTGCATGTTTAGCGTCTGCGGTAATGCAAAATCAAAATTACGCAAATGTTCCGGTACTGCGGTGACAATTTTTTGTTATACGATGTTGGTTTTTGCCCTCTGCTACGGAAATACAATTGCAGAACAAAAGAAATTCAATTTTCTGCGCACAACATTGCTTGTTTCTGATTTAGCCGAAGTATGCAGCCAAACGGAAGAAGTAAAACTTCATATCAATAACAAGTTTGAACAAGCACCGACAGTGTCTGCTGCCGCACAAATTCTGCCATTGGCAAAACGTTTATGCAACGGAATTTTCGCAGATGACCGCTGGGGCTACCATTATCTATCGCAATATTTTCATTTCAACTTTTTAAAGGTAAAAGCCCCCATCGATGACAGCGATTTTCCTGTATTGAAAGAAAATACTTACCATACAATTAAAGGACAAAACGGTTTTGTCACGGTAACATTCAAACAAATAATACCTCAGGAAAAAGACTACTAACAGCGGGCTCCATTTGGTAATATGCGGAACATTTCGACGGGCTCAATGTCCGCAATCGCTCTTAAATCTAGCTCAATGTCCAGGTAAAAAACGGACGGTAACAAAAAATTACCGCCCGGATGGAATAAAATTTGTTATCTTGCGTTGCAGACTACACGGAAGCCATAGCGGTTGTTGCGGTGGTACGGGTAGTTGCCGTCCCGGCGGGCAACCGGCGCGTTGAAGGCGTTCCTGAACCAAGAACCACCGCGTAGACAGCGCTTAGAACCCGACGACGAGCCTGTAGCTACCGTGCCGCTTGATATGCTATCATACCAATCCCAGCACCATTCATATACATTTCCGCTCATGTCATAAACTCCGTAAGCGTTTGCATTTTTGCTCTTTACATCCCTTGTTCCGGTATTTCCAGTAGTGCCTGTATACCAAGCTACGTCATCTATGGTGTCGCTTCCAGCATAGGTGTAGCTTTCGCCACCACGCGCTGCCCATTCCCATTCTGCCTCTGTAGGCAGGCGGAAGCCGTCCGCTGTAATGTCGCACGTTGCGGCATCCCATGTGCTGTCGTATCCTGTCGGAACAGCTCCCCAGTATTTAGGGTCTGTTTTTCCGCCGATTGCATAGCAAGGAGTTAAGCCTTCTTTAATAGAAAGCGTATTACAGTATACAAGCGCATCATACCAGCTGATATTGTTAACAGGGTTGTTTTTTACATTGTCATCACCTGTAAGCTCGTTTCCGGCCTTGTCATAAGCCTTGGCGGTGCTTGGGTCGATTCCCATGACAGCCTTGTATTCTCCGCGTGTTACCTCATGGTCGCTCATGTACAACGATGCGATTTCAAGTTTACGTCCGCTTACAAATACATCTGATGCCGGAGTCCAAATTTCACTTCCTGAAATTGAAACGGCAGGAATTTCCACAAATCCTTCCGGAATTTTTGAAACCGCAGCAACATACACTTTTATTGAAATCCCAGAACTTTTATTTCCAAGCATATCAACGGTAACAATATAATACTTGTAGTAAGCATTGCTTGGGTCAACGTCAAAAACTTTGGTCTGAACGCCTTTTTTAACTTCTACGGTTTCCGACTTTCCAGAATCCGATTTTCCGTCGTTTGAAACAAAACAGATTTCCACATGGTCAAAGTCTTCGTCATCCGGGTCTTTCCAAGTCAGCGTAACAGAAGTTCTACCGGTTGAAAGTTCAGCCGCTAATCCCGACACAACTTTTGGCGCAGTAAAATCAAAGTTTGATATTGCAACCTGCGCTGTCTCTTCGCGTCCGTCTGAGTCAATTGCGGCAACCGTGTAACTTCCGTTCGCAGATTCGTCTGTGGCTGTTATTTCAAAAGTCCATGTCCTGTCAGTGCTGCCCTTTACGGCAGGTATCGCGGAAGAATCCGCAAGAAGCTTTGAGGCAACCTCGCTTCCGTCCTTTTTATACACAACTCTATCCACGCTCTGCGCCGCTGTTGTAATATTCGCAGTTACAGTAATAGCCGTATTGCTCTTTTCCGGCGGAACGCTCAAGTCAATCTTCAGAGGTTCTTTTGAATTCACCGCAACCGGCGTTGCTTTTACGGTAACGCCGGCACTTTTGTTTCCGCTTGTGTCCATTGTTTTTACGGTGAACGTGTATTCTGTGCCGTTTGCAAGATTTGGAACTTCTATATACTGCAAGTCCGGCGCCGCAAACACGCTTTTTTCTTCCATTTTTGCAAGCGAGCGTGTCATTGCAGACGATTCCTTGTAGGTAATCTCAATTCCGAACAGGTCTTCATCTTTAGGATCATTCCAGCTAAGCCCTATCCTTCCAGCCGTCGCAACAGACTTCAGGCCGGTAACTTCCGCCGGAGGACTCATGTCGGATGAGTCAACCGGAGCGGCTTTAAGTTCAACTTTTTGCGCCTCATTGTGGGTTTTGTCCAACGCAAAAAGACTGAATGTGTATTCAGTTCCGTTATTAAGACCACGTATCAGCGCTGAAGAGTCTTTTGATTTTTCGCCAAGAATCACAAGCGGTTGCGTAACGCCTTCTACAGCCGGAACGAATGTAATTTTCGTTCCGTAAAAATCTTCATCGGCAGGATTTTTCCAGCTTAAAAGAACACAGGCGTTTCCAGTTTTTGCGGCATTTTCACCGGCAATAATTTTCTGCGGCGGAGTTGAATCCGGCTTTTTTTCCACTTCAACAATTTTTTCCACTTCAACATACTCAGTGTCTGTTTCTGCCTTGCAGGCAAAAGCTAGCGTCATCAGTATAAAAAACATACTGAATGTCTTAAAGTAATTTTTCCTTTTCATACATTCCTCCATAGATTGAAATCATAAAAGGAATGTAAAAAAAAAAAAAACTGTCAAGAGTTTTAGTTATATATTATTCATGATTTCGCCAAAACAGCTATGCTGCTGTGTACAAACGCCTGTTTACCTCCTTACAGGCTTTTGCTAATGGCGAAATCTTTTTTTTGGTGTGGGAAGTTAGGGGACAGACCCTAATGCTAAGTTGGGATAAAATAAAACGAGTAGATGTGAAAATTGACTTAGTGTCAGACCTTGATTCTGTTTCGGGATTAAGGTCTGTCCCTTTGTGTTTCTTGTCATTCCCTTGCTTGGCAAGGGAATCTATTCTCTAGCTCACGAGATTGTCGGATCGAGTCCGACAATGACAAAGGTTTAAAGCTGCCGGGAATGACAAGGGAAGATAAAAGCCCGAAGAGGACAAAGAATTTTAAAACCGATAAGATAGAGTGGATAAACCGGATAATAAATAAAAAAAACGCAACACAAAAAACATAATTTCTATGCTTTTAAATCAGTGGTTTTAACCGCATTTTTCTGGTAAACCAACCTATCATTTTTTGTGCAAAGTATAGATTTAAGGCAACAATTATGATTCCGATAAAAATAAATATAACGGCAAAATAAATATTTGTAATAGCGGTAAAACAACGGCAAAGAATTAGAATGCTGATTGGCAGACACAGTACACTTGTAATAACAGCAGGAATGTACCGCCTCATGATCAAAGATTGAACTATATGTATAAGAAAATGTAGCGTGCAGGCTAGAAAACTACCTAACCACAAATACCGCAGGATTTCATTATCCGTAAAAAAAACAGCAGCTGAAAATGCAATACAAATAATCAGCTCTTCAAAAACTGCCAAAGCAAATCCTTCTGTAGAAAAATCTTTGTAAGTTTTTAAAATCTTAGGATATTTATGGAGCAGCAATAGCTTATTTTTCCTTAACCATAAACCAAAGCCAATAATTTCTTCCATATCGTGGAAAATAAAAATTATCGGAAATAACCATACATATTCTTTCATATTAAAATTCCATCTTCGTTCGTTTTGCTATAGATTCTTTTGCTGATTTTTGATTGTTCTTATGCAATTACCCGGCGCGACTTAATGTCATTCTCGCACTTGTTTTTACTGTCATTCCCTTGCTTGACAAGGGAATCTACATTAATTGCTTTACGAGAGATTATCCGGTCAAGCCGGATAATGACACGACAATCAGCGCAAAGTTTCTAAAGCTTTTCTATTTCTTCTGGTGACAAGCCGGTAC
>JBNMHA010000039.1:0-22068 GCA_050872545.1 Spirochaetales bacterium
CTGCCGATAGTACATGATGTCGGCGGATTGCATGATACGGTAAGTGATGGAGAAAGTGGGTTTAAATTTTCAGCAGGAAACGAAATACCGCTGCATGAATCTTTGTTGGAAACTATCGATTGCGCAATTGAATGTTTCAACAACAAAGACAATCTGCAATATATGAGAAACTTTGCGGCGCAAGTACGGTTTGATTGGGAAAAATCAACAGAACAATATTTGGCAATGTACAAAAGTCTCTTCTGATAAGTAAAAAATATCGTGCATTTATTCACATAAACAATTAGAAACAGCATTGATATTTTACTTACCATTTTATATAATGCCACAACTTTTTACGCTGACAGCAAGGATATTTATAAATATGAAACAGCCGGATTTTAATGAAGTGCCGATTTATCATTGTGATATTGTTAATAATGACAAAGTTATTTTTTCTTGTTTAATGAACAGCAAAGCTTGGTCAAAAACTATAGAAAATAATGTTGTTTGGGAATATACAGAAAACGGACGCGTTGTGGAACATTCGGTTCAAGGTTTTGTTCCGATGACTGAAAATGCAGTAATTGACAATGATAAAATTATCTTGAAACTGAAAGAACAGAATGAAATATCAGAAGGCAAAAATATTCCGCTTTCAGATGTATTGAAAGCACTTGAAGCCACAATCAAGCAAAGAAAGCATGATATGCCGGAAAATTCATACACAACCCATTTATTTCAAAAAGGCGAGGAAAAAATTCTAAAGAAGCTGGGCGAAGAAACTATTGAAGTAATTTTGGCGCGCGGCAACGAAAATGAAACTGTTTATGAATCTGCGGATGTTCTGTATCATCTTATGGTATATCTGGTTTCAAAGGGAATTCCTTTTGATAAGGTTTTAGAAGAATTGCGAAATCGAATGTAAAAAAATGAAGGTCAACATGGAATTTAAAGAAATATCAGTAAGTTCTCTGAAAAAATATTTGAAAGTAACAAGAATTGAAGCTGACACTTCACATTTGTCCGAATCTCAGAAAAATGTTCTCAGGTACTTAATTGAAGCAACCAAATACATTCAAGATTTGTATATGATACAGCGTTCTGCGCAAAATGCACAAATAATAGAATCACTGAAAGCACAAAAAAAACATTCACTTCTGAAAATATTTTATATCATGGCAGGTGGAATCAACGAATTTGACAATACCACTTTTATTAAAGATTATGTTCAGCATGACGGCTGCGGATTTTATCCAGAAGATTTGACAATAGAAGAATGGAATAAATGGCTGGAAGATCATCCGGAAGATGAAGATGAGTTCTGTTCGCCATACACTGTTATAGTGCGTGATGAAAACGGAGGGCTTGCAGCCATAAAATATTGCGATTATTACCGCGATAAGCTTGTTTTAATTGCCGATATGCTTTATGAAGCCGGCGAAGCAACAGAAAATTTTTACCTGAAATCTTTCCTGAATGCACAGGCAAACGCATTTCTTACAAATAATTTTGAAGAAGCTGATATTCGGTGGATTCAACTGGAAAACAATTCGATAGAACCTTTAATAGGTGCTTATGAATATTACGATGACCGTTTTTTAGGCTACAAAACATCTTTCACTTCATTTATTACAATAAAAAACGAACTACAGCTGCACAAAATTCAGCAAATATTGAAATTAACCGATACACTTCAGGCACTTTTACCGGTTCCGGGGAATTATAAGAAAAATAAAGTAGAACGAAAATCACAGCTCACAATTGTAGATGTAATTTACAGTGCCGGGGACGGACGCGGTCCGGTTGTGACGGCAGCTTTCAATCTCCCTAATTCTCAAAAAATCAGGGCGGAATTCGGTGCAAAAAAAATTATTATGCACAATGTTATTAAAGCAAAATTTGACTCCGTAATGCTGCCGATAGCCGATGTCGTTTTCGGTGAGCGCGATAAAGAAAAAGTTGCATTTGGTGCATATTTCAATCATATAATTCTGCATGAAATCAGTCATGGGCTTGGAATAGGAATGATAAAAGATGACGACGGCGAACTTAGAGACGTTTCTCATTACCTGAAGGACTTATATTCAGTAATTGAAGAAGCAAAAGCTGACGTTATGGCATTGTTTCTTTTGTTTTACTTGATAAAACAGGGAATTTTAATGGACTGCAATATTACAGAATTGATTTTTACTTATCTTGCAGGTATACTGCGCTCCATTCGTTTCGGGCAAAGCAATCCGCACGGAATTGCAAATATGATTCAGTGGAATTTTCTGGTAGGTGAAGGTGCAATTTTGATTTTGCAGGATGAGCCGCTGAATATCACGGCAGACTTGCGGAAAATGGAAATGGCAACTGAAAAACTTTTGACTTTGCTTTTGACAATTCAGGGTGAAGGTAATTACGAAATGGCGAATTCTTTAATCGAACGATTTGGAAAACTATCTCCGATAATTTCAGATTTTGTAGGCAAAATGGAAGATTTTCCAATTGATATTCTGCCTTATTTCCCATTTGTAGGTGAAACAGAGTCTTTTTTGGATGAAGAATAAAAAAAATTATCAAGGAATAAATGCATGAGCGAAATAATTTTGGGCAAAGATCCAAGTGTACTGAAAGAGAAAAATGAAGAAATTAAAGATGTTTATCACACAATAGAAGTATTTTTCATGAAAAAAACACGTGAATTTGAAATAAGTGAAAATGCTTCTGTTGATTCAGTTCTGGCAGACGCACCGTCATATTATTCCATAGTTCATTTTCTTGAACGCTTTTATGTTGCAATTACAAAAAACGAAAATTGGCTTGAAAATTACATAAACAGAAAAAAAATTAATTTTAACTGGAAAAAATACAAAGCTTGGGTCGCAGGAAAGGAAAGTGCGAAACGCAAATACAGTGATACTTTGTGCCCTTCGCACTGGATTACTGAATTAATCAACATGTTTACCGAGTTGCTTAAAATGCTGCAAGAACTGCTTTGGATGGAAGTTTACTTGCCGGATGATGACTTTAAAGCTTTTTTGCGCAAAAATCCGGCTATTGAATACAAATATAAAGCTAATTTTCTTCAGAAATCACCGCCGTCGCAGGATATTGAAGTATTTTTTAACGTTATCGATACTTTAAGTAAAGTTTATAGAGAAGCTAATCCGTCAAATTCTTTTGACATTGACACTGCCGAGTGTATAAAGGCGTATCGATTTATAGATGAATCGGATATTATGAATATTTTGAAGCAAAAGGATTTTTATGTAACATATCATCTTGAAATGATGCAGAAAATGCCGAAAGCTGAACGTTATGTTATGCCTGATGAAGAAGGCACAATGGCTGTGGCTGAAAATTTTCATAATATGTATAAAACTCTCTTTTTTGCTTTTAATGACTATAAAAAACTTTTGATTGAAAAGCAGAGCAGAGTTCGCAAAATGATAAAATAATTTCGACGGAGACTGCATGGATACTAATATCAATTTAGAAAACGAAATTATATCAACGCATGACGATAGAAGATTAGAAAGTGCGATTAAGGAATTAAAGCATTATTATCAAAAAATAGAAACTTTCTTTCTTGAAGCAAACGAGAAAATGTTGTCCTGCCAACAATTATCAATGGAAGACATTTTAGCGCAGGCTCCTAAGTATTACGTCATAATTCGTTTTCTGGAAAAGTTTTATTCAAAAGTAACAAATAACCCGAATTGGCTGAAAGATTATATAGACAGGCACAAAATAAACTTTGACTGGCAGCGTTACAAACTGTGGATTTCCGGGAAATACCGGCAAACTCGCCGTTACGATGATACGCAATGTCCATCAAAATGGATTACGGAGCTAAACGAGCAGCTTTTAGATATTCTGAAAATGCTTCAGCTTCTTTTATATATGGAAGCGTATACTCCGGATGAAGATTTTCGCTTATTTCTGCGTGAAAATGCGGCAATTGATTATAAATACAAAGCAAATTATTTGCAGAAGTCGCTGCCGTCTCAAGATTTGGATGTTTTTTTCAAAGCAATCGACAGTTTGATTCAAACATGCATTGATACACAAATAAGTACAAATTATGATATTGATACCGTTGTTTGTATGAAAGCGTACAGAACAATCGATGATTTAAATTTACTCCGAATATTGAAGCAAAAAGAATTTTATGTAACATACAGATTAGAGTTCCTGCGTCTTGTGGATTTAAAAAAGCGTTATGTTATACCGCATGAAGAAGACATAATTCATGTAGGAGAAGAATTTATAAAGGCTTCAAAAATATTTTCATTTACATTTAATGAGTATAAAAAATTGCTTATGGAAAAACATGAGCACATGCGCTTGAAATTGAACGGTAAATTATGATTTAATGATGAATCTTTATGGATAAATAGGTAAATGTTTGTATGATTAGCAGAAAACCAAATAAGACTATTATTCATTTTCGTGAAAAAATAATCGACTATAAGGTATTAGTCAGTTATACGGCTGATTTCCTAATGAATTTACTTATTTTGTCAAAAAGAAAATACAGCGGCGAAAACATAACAAAATCTTCTGCTACAAAAATTCAAGCGAAACTTTTAGCTGATGTAACCGAATATTCAAAAACTTTGAATCCGGAAAAAGATAACATGTTGGAAATTAGACTGGAATCAGACAGTGAAGTTCCGGTAATGCATTCATATTCATCATTACGTGATACCGGCGTTCTTTTAATGATAACGTTTCAAAAAATAGATTGGGATGAAATCAATATATTCCGCAAATTCCTTTTCAGGTATCTGACGCATTATTTGAAAAAAGAAACCAAAAAAAATAGTAACGAAATAAAACAACTTGTAACTAATTTATCGTTTGTAATACAAGAATTTTTACAGAACGCAAATTTGTACGGAGCGGGCGACTACGGTTACGAGCTCGTCATATCGCACATAAACGATACCATTACTATTTCCGTTGAAAATTATACTGACCCTAAAAATGCAACTCAGCTAAAATCAATTGTTGATGAAATTTGCAGTGCGGAAAATATGCATGAATTAATTTTGAAATACATGCTTAATTCGCAAAAACATTTGGGGCTAATATCTTCGGTGTTCAATAATTACATCGATAATATAAACTGCAAAGTAAATCGTGATAATTTAGTCCGACTGGAAGCTGTTATTGGAATAGGGGAAAAAGCTTAAATTAATATTTTCTCATCAATGCAGTAATCGATAAATTCTTTTTCATCAGCAGTAAATTTGTTCTTGTTGTCTATATTTTTTAACAGTTCAAACCACTTCTTATCAATCATCATAACATCAGAATTGCCGTTTTTGTTCCAAGTTACCGCAAATGTTTTTTTCTGTTTGTATTCTTTTATCCAATATTTCAAAGGAATAATTCCGGCTTGAAACAAATCATCAACATCGTAATGCAATTCAAGCAACTTTGAAGATTTCGGCAGTTTATAATCATGCTTTTTACTAAGAACAGAGCAATCCGATGTCAATGAATAATTCAGTGAATTATGCAGCTTGATAATATCGCATACAGGAAGCGACAAAGCAGCTTTATTCTTTTGCTCAAAAAGAAATTTAGTGTACTTAATCTGCAACTGAAAAATTTCATCATCTGAATAATGTTCATGAAGCCGGTTGTGTATTTTAAGCCACTCATAAAATTTCAGAAAAAAAGCCGACGGAGAAATCTTCAACGTTTCCAAAATTATATACAGCCAGCCTACTGCACGACCTTTGTTGTAGAAAATGTCGCACGCTTTTTTAAGATTTTCAGCCTGCAGTAAATCATGTTTAGGAAAATCAGGAGTATCAAGCACCAAATACGGCGTTTCAGTCATAAAATTTATTCCGTTACCGCATTCGGCTATATTGTCGTACAACTTTGTTCCCGGTAAAACCGCAAGTCGAAATATATCAAGATTATTCGGCTGCAAACTAACTGCATAATCAACACTGTGGCAGAAATTTTCAAACGAATCTTTCGGCAGCCCGAAAATCAAATCAAGCCCAAAAACTACCGCACATTCATTAAGCAAATTTATTTTCTTTCTGTATGAATTGCTGTCAAATTTTCTGTTAAGCTGTAAAAGTGCAGCCTGATTTGTCGATTGAAGCCCTATTTGCAGACCGCATGAAATCGACGCAAAAAGTTCTGCCAGTTCCTTGTCCAAAAATTCCGTTCTCACTTCAAACGTAAAGTGAATACCGGCAGCTTTCTCTTTTATCATTTGCAAAATTTGCTTTGCACGCTGTTTATTCCTGTTGAAAGTCGGATCCAGCACAAAAATTTGTTCCACGCCATTTTTTTCAAAAAGCTCCAGTTCTTTTTCTATTCGTGCGATAGGAAATTGTCTTACGCTCGGACTGCCTTTTGATTCATAACAAAAAGCGCATTGAAAAGGGCAGCCTCTCGACAATTCCCATAAAACGCCGCTGTATTTTTTTACATCAAGAATTCCGGACAAATACGGAGACGGAATTTGCGATAAATCTTGCGTAAACACGGCAGCTTCGGCATTCGGAAAATGTTTTGTTCCCACACCTTGAATTGTATGAAGATTTTCAATGCTTCCGGTCTCATTAATCATTTTCAAAACTTCACGTAATGCATTTTCGCCTTCACCAGAAATTGCAAAATCAACAGATGTATTTTTTATGAAGCGGGAAATATCGGCAGTGACATCCGGTCCGCCTGCAAAAAGAATTATACCGGGATGTTTTTTGCGAATAATTTCTATAACATTGCGTACAATTTCACGGTTCCACAAGTAAACGCAAAAGCCTATTGCATCGGCGTGTTCTTTCTCCAACTCCGATAAAATCCGGCTTTCATTATCTTCCAAAACAAATTCCGCAAGCGAAATATCCGCTAAATCCTTACACGCCGATTTCAGCATTGCAGCAGCAAGCGGAATTGCTTCGGGCGCATTCTTTTTAATATGAATTGATACTAACGTTACTTTCATGGCGTGTCCTTATATATAATGCCGTAAAAATTGTCAAATTAAGCTATATGAAGTATAAAGTTGAAAACAGCGGAGTTTTAAAATGGTATACAGAAACATTCTCGGAACCGATATGAACGTTTCCGTTATCGGATATGGCGGCTGGGGAGCCGGAATAAAAGGCTGGCGTAATGTCAGCGAAAAAAAAGTTCGTGAATCAATAACTGCGGCATATAAGGTTGGAATAAATTTTTTTGATACTGCGCCAATCTACGGCAACGGAAAATCGGAAGAAATTCTCGGAGAAGAACTTTCATCGGTCAGAAATAAAATTTTTATTGCATCAAAATGCGGACTTATCCAAAATAAAAACGGTTTTGTGGAACATTGTCTTGAACCTGAAAGTATTTTTCGGGAAGCAGAAGCTACGCTTAAAAGGCTAAAAACTGATTATATTGATTTATATCAGATTCATTTTCCCGACAATAAAACTCCGCTGGACAAAGTTTTTGAAGCAATGAACAAGCTTAAACAGGAAAAAATAATACGTTACTTCGGTGTAAGTAATTTTTCTTTGGAATTATTAAATGAAACAAAAGGTGCAGGATATGTAAGTGTGCAGAACCGCTTCAATATTTTTCAGTGCGAAGAATCTCGAAAGATTTTAGGTTACTGCAAAAATGAAAAATTAGGTTTCATAGCATACAGTCCGCTTTGTCAAGGAATATTTTCTGATTCTGTTGATGAAAATTTTAAGCCGTCAAACCGTGATGTGCGTCATCTGAATCCGATTTTTACCGATAAAAAGCTTTTCGGTAATGCGCTTTGCCGGAAAAGCGAGCTGGAAAATCCGCTGCGTGAGGCATTATCATTTGCGGTAAATGCACCCGGAGTTACAACTTGCCTTGTGACAATGACACGTCCGGAGCATGTAAAAGAAAACGCTGCATTGATAGAGCAATAATAAAAATTAATAAGTCGAAAATTGATCGGGACTATGACGGAGGAAAAAATTAAATGAAATTAAAGATAAAAAGCTGGCTTTTTTTATTCTTTTTTCTGTTTTCTGCTGCGGCTGTAATTTTTTCCAATTTGTACTTCTTTACAAATATTTCTTCCAAAATGCAAAAAGTAAGCAAGCAAATGTACACTGACAGTATTGATTTGGTTGCTTCAACAATCGATTCTTATTACGAACGTTACGCTATTGACTTTATAGATATTGCCAATTCCAGCGAGTTCAAAGAAATTTATCATTCAGATGTTCTGCCGGTAGGCGATTCTCCGATTGCGTCAAAAGTTCGCGGTAAAATGTCCGGTGATTTCTGTTTTCTTGATTTAAAATATCCTGATAAAATCAGAAACACTTGGTACACATTGAAGCAGGTAAATCACAGTGTTGATGTAAACCTTGACATTGACGCTTTTTTGCACAGTGCGCCTTTTCTGCAAATGCAGGAATCAAAAGAAATGAAACCGCTTGCAGGTATGTTGCTGTCATTCTACGGATATATGCTTGATAAATGTTTGTATTTCTTCTGTCCGATTTTTGAAAACAACGAAATTGCCGGAGTAATGATTAACATTGAGAAGCCCGATTTCGTAGAACGCTTGTACGACAGCAATACAAGTTTGAAAAAAGGAACAATTTATATTGCAGACCAGTTTGACAACATTATTCACTATAATCATCCGTCATCTGATGATTATTACGAATACGACAGCGAATTGGGAAGTTATATTTTAGAAGAAGATGATGTTCTGTACGATCCAGCGGAGGGAATGGGATACCGTGAATATTTATTGCTGAATACCGACGAGCAGATTCTTAAAGATTCGGAAACTTTGGAACTGATTAATGTTTACCGCAACGGAGATCGATTGGAGCCGGCTGTCGGCACAGTAGAATATAAAGGAAAGAAATATTTTGCGGTTTATCAAAAAGCTCCAAGTTCCGGAATGAATGTTTATTATTTTTATCCGCTGAAATTAATGGCATCGCCGCTGGGGCATACGCCGGTTTGGGAATTTTGCGTAATATTTCTAATCTTAATCTGTTTGTCTTTTTTAATTGTACTGCTGTGCAGCAATGTATATAAAAAGTATTTTAATTTGCTGCGGGAAATGGAAAAAGAGGCGTTTAACGGAAATTTTGAGACTAACTTGGAAAATAAAGTTCCAGTTACCGAATTTGTTCAAATCAGCCAAATATTTCATAACGCAATAAAGAAATCGTCCGAACAGCAGAATTACATTTTTGAAAATACCGACAGCAACGAAACCGAAAAAGCTAATAATACAAAATTGCTTAGTATTTTATTCCTTAAACTGGACACAGTTTCCGGTGATTTTGAAAATACTGATTCGGTTTTCTGCCAATTTAACAAAATAATGAAACATTACTCATGTATGCCGATTTGTTCATGTGCAAATATTTATGCAGCAGTCTGCGGAGTACAGACAAACATTTCGGACTTTACGGAAAAGCTGCTGAAAGCTGCACTTGCATGTATAAATTTTACCGATAAACACACGAAACTGCAATGCGCAATCGGAATATCTACCGGTGAAGTCAATATTTCTGAAAAATCAAACAATATTTGGGGAAAAACAGTAGAAGAAGCTTTTGATTTAATGCTTATTTCCAGTGCAATGAAAGCAACTGTTTGTGAAAACACTTTCAAAGCGATAAATGGACAATTTAATTGTACACCAATAGGATGCAGAAGCTACCAAGTAGAAGGTTTTGCCGATGTGCAGAATTAATCGAGCAGAACTTTATGATAGAGCGGTCCGTTCCCGTGTCCGAGTTTTAAACCGAAAAGCAATGTGTTGCAAAGGTATTTTTTTGCCTGTTTAATTGCCTGTATCGGCTCCGAGCCTGAAGCAAGACCGCACGCTATCGCTGTTGAAAGAGTGCAGCCAGTTCCGTGCGTATTCGGATTATTTATCCGTCGGCTTTCTATCCATTCAAATTTTCCACTGCAGTAAATTAAATCGGCGCAAATATTTTTCTCACCCAATTCATCGAGATGACCGCCTTTAATAAGCAAAATTCCTTTGAAAAATTCACTTATTCTATAAGCTGCACTTTTTATTGAATCACGATCTGATATTTTAATGCCGGATAAAACCTCAGCTTCATTCAGATTCGGAGTCAGCACATCAACATGCGGCAGAAGTTTTTCCTTTAAGACATCAAGTGCATTCGTTTGAAAAAGTTTTTTCCCGGCAGTGGCAGCCATTACCGGGTCAAAAACAACGTTATTTGGTTTATAAAATGATAATTTATCCGCAATCATATTGATTACAGAGGCAGAACCAGTCATTCCGATTTTTACCGCATTTGGAAATATATCCTGAAACACACAGTCACATTGCGCAGCTAAATTATTTACAGGAACTTCGGCAATATCTTTTACCTGATACGTATTTTCCGCAACCACAGCAGTAATCACAGACATTCCGTACATTCCGAATGCTTCTATTGTTTTCAAATCGGCTTGAATTCCGGCACCGCCGCTGCAGTCCGAACCGGCAATAGATAAAACTGTTTTCATTTTAATCGCATGATGATGAAATGTCTTTTCCGTCTAAAAGCGAAATATTTTCACCATCTAAAATTTTGTTTACAGTTCGCATTGCACACATTTTACCGCACATAGAACAAGTATGACGTTCTGCCGGCGGCGTGCTTTCGTAATACGTTCTGGCTTTATCGGAATCAATCGCATATTTAAACATGTCATCCCAGTCTATACGCCGTCTTGCGTCACTCATTTTATTGTCAATGTCTCTTGCGCCGGGAATGCCTTTTGCAATATCCGCAGCATGAGCCGCTATTTTTGAAGCGATAATGCCTTCTTTTACATCATTGACATCAGGCAAACGCAAATGTTCAGCCGGTGTAACGTAGCAAAGGAAATCGGCACCGTTAGCTGCCGCAATCGCACCGCCGATAGCGGAAGTTATATGGTCGTATCCCGGAGCTATATCTGTTACCAACGGTCCCAAAACATAAAATGGCGCATTGTGGCACAAACGTTTTTCAATCTGCATGTTAGCTGCAATTTCATTTAACGCCATGTGTCCCGGACCTTCTACCATAACCTGCACGTCACGGTTCCAAGCTCTTTTTGTAAGAAGCCCAAGTTGAGTAAGCTCTGCAATTTGTCCGGCATCTGTGCTGTCATTAATTGAACCCGGACGCATAGCGTCTCCGAGTGAAATCGTAACATCATAAGTTCGCAGAATATCTAAAACATCATCGTAATATTCATAAAAGGGATTTTCATTACCTGTCATTTCCATCCAAGCAAATAATAACGAACCACCGCGTGACACAATGTTCGTAAGCCGTTTGGTTTCTTTGAACATTGAAATTACGCTTTTTGTAATTCCGGCGTGTATAGTAACAAAGTCGACACCTTGTTTTGCATGAGCTTCTACAACAGAAAGAAAATCTTTCGCACTAATATCAAGCAAATCTTTTTCAAGATATCCAATAGCGTCATACATAGGAACGGTTCCGATCATTGCAGAAGATGTTTCTATTAATTTTTGCCGGAAGTTCGACGTTTTTCCATAATTTGACAAATCCATTATTGCTTCGACATTATATTTTTGGCAAAGCTTAACTTTTTCCATTTCACGTTCATAATCTACGCTATCTCCGGAAATTCCCAAATTAACATTTATTTTAGTTCGCAATCCTTCACCGATACCTTCCGGACTTAAAGATTTATGATTATGATTTGCAGGAATTGCAATTGTACCGGCAGCTACACGTTCACATATTGTCTGCACCGGCAGTTTTTCTTTTTCTGCAACAACGCGCATTTGTTCGGTGATAATATTTTGGCGTGCCGCATTCATTTGTGTTGTCCAACTCATAGGAGCCTCCGATTTAAAATAAAAAAGCGGGAAGTCTGATAAAAGAGCTTTCCCGCTTATTATAAAAATGAATAGATTATTCTTTTACATTTTTATCCCTACGTCAGCATTACCTGAACAGGTTCAGCGGGTCGAATCATTAAAAGATTCCTCTCAGCCTGTATACAAGCTCCCCAATAAATTGTGAGCAATATATCATCACAAAAATTATTAGTCAAATTATAATTTTTCTCCGCTACAAACCTTGATATTAGCATTGCATTTCACAATGCATTTTTTTGTAAGTAATATTTAAGCACGCATTTCTCTAACTTTTGGGAATCTCTATGAAATGCAGATTTTTTCATGTAATACATTCATTTGTAAAATATTGTTGGTTTCGACACTATTTTGTAAGCATTTTAAACAGTCAAAAGCATTAAAGTAAAATTGAAGTCTCATAAAAAAACGAGGAAACAAGTATGAGTAAAAAACAACGCAAAATTAGTGCGAAATCAGATATTTTCTTTCGCTATTTGTTTAGTGCTCCGGAAAATGAAGATTTACTTGTCGATTTTATCAATGCGGTATTCCGTAATGTACATGGAAAAACAATAAAGTCAGCTAAGGTTCTAAATCCGTTTAATTTAAGAGAAGCATTCTTTGCAAAAGAATCTATTCTCGATGTAAAAGCAATTACCGACAGAGAAACTTTAATTAACATTGAACTGCAAGCAATCGGCAATTCTTTTTACCGTAAACGGATTTTATATTATTTAGCAAAACTTCACACATCACAACTGAAAAATGCTGATAGCTACAGTAAACTTATGCAAACAATAGGGATTCATTTGATTGATTTTGAACTTGAAAAAAACAGTGAAAATGTTCATAATTGTTATCATTTATATTCAGAAATGAATAAAAACTTATGTTTTTCAGAAGATTTGGAAATTCACATTTTAGAACTTCCAAAGTTAAAGAATAACATCAATGCTGATAAAAAACTACTTGCTTGGCTTGAATATTTTGCCAAAGCGGAGGAGGGAAAAAACATGGAAGCAGTAATAAATAAGAATCCAAAATTGAGCAGAGCGGATGAATTGTTCAAGTATTTTACGGAAAACAAAGAGCTTATGGAATATGAAGATCAATTGAAAGCAAAACGAGATTTAGAATATTGGAAAAGCTGTGTGCGTGAACAATTCATAAATGAACTGCGAGATCAAGTTTATAATGAAGTCCACAAGCAAATTTATGATGAAATGCATAAACAGGTTTATAATGAAGTCCACAAGCAAATTTACGATGAAATGCATAAACAGGTTTATAACGAAGTTCATAAACAAATTTACGACGAATTAAGTAAAAAGCTTCATAATGAAAATATCGTAAGCGAAAAACTTGGTGGGCATAAAAAAGCCATTGAAACTGCAAAAGTTCTTAAAGCTGCAAATGTTTCGTTGAATTTAATAGCTGATAGCACAGGTTTGTTGCCTGAAGAAATAGAAAAATTATAAATCATAAAAAAACGGAGAAAATAATGAAAATAGTTGCAGTACTCGGAAGTCCGAGAGAGCAGAGTGCATCATCGGCGATTGTGAATGAAATTCTTAATTCGGCTGCGAAAAATGGACATGTCTTTGTTGTTTATGAGCCTAGCAAAATGAACGTAAAAGGTTGTAGAGCTTGCGGTGAATGTAAAAAACACGGCGTTGACTGCGTACAAAATGATGATTTGGCTGAATATTGGAAAAACCTACATGAAGCCGATGTGCTGATTGTTTCATCTCCAAATTATCATGCAAATATCTGTGGACCGATGATAAGTTTTCTGAACCGTCATTATTGCCTGCGGACTGCGGACAGAACGTTGCGACTAAAGTCAGGAGTAAAACTAATCGGAGTGTTTTCACAGGGAAATACTGATATTCACGGTTATGACAATGCTTACAATTGGTTTTTGTCACGATTTACAGCGTACGGTATGGAACTTATCGATACAATAGTGCATACAGAGAATATGCCGGTGACTAAAGATTCCGAAATTATGAAAAGAGCGCGTGAACTGGGACAAAAACTGTAATTCAAAATTACAAGCAGTAAAATTTTCTGCTGCCACCAATAGCCGAATATAGGAAAATCTATTTATCCGAACACTGGAAAGTTGCTGTTTTTTTTGTTACCATGCAGCAACTTTTTTTCTTATGGATAATTTAAAATGTCTGATAAAACCGTCAAAGTCACACCGCAGAAACCAACATCTCAAAAAAGCAGTACGGTAAAAAAAACAACTGCTGAAAAATCAACAATTGCAAAAACTTCCCAAACAGCCAAAACCGCAGTTAAGCGCATTGTAAAAACTCCTATGATTAAAGATTACAAAATTACGGGGATAATCGGCGAAGGTGGAATGGGAAAAGTTTATAAGGGGATTCATCCTACATTAAAGCAGGAAATAATTCTTAAAGAACTGAAAATCCGCGATAAGGAAACCCGAGAACGTTTTCTGCGTGAAGCTAAAGTAATGCTTAGCTTCCGTCATGAAAATATTGTTCAAGTTTACGACCATTTTAAAGGCGGAACTTCCACTTACATTGCAATGGAATATGTAAAAGGAATGTCATTAAGTCAACTTATAAAGATAAACAAGCAGCTTCCGCCGGACATGGCACTCTTTATTTTTTATCAGGCGGCTCTTGGTCTGAATCATGCACATGTAAAAAAAGTTGTTCATCGTGATGTAAAACCGCAAAATATTCTTATTTCCGAAAATGGCGATGTAAAGATAATAGATTTCGGAATTGCGACGCAAAAGGGAAACAATGCCGAAAAAAGTTTAACGTCTACCGGTTCGGTAATCGGTACGCCGGCTTATATGTCGCCGGAGCAATTCAGTTCAACAAAGGAAATAACTTATCAATCTGATATTTATTCTTTAGGAGTTGTGCTTTACGAAATGCTTACCGGAGTTGTTCCTTTTAAAAATGAATTCTCAAGTGAAGTACTCGGCGCAATTGCACACGGACGATTTGTACCGGCGACTAAATTGGTAAAGAATCTGCCTGACATTTGCAAAAAAATTCTTGCTAAAACATTTAATCCCGATATTCGCAAGCGTTATAAAAATTTTGTTCCGGTGATTAATTTATTAAAAAAATACTTTCGCAAATATAATATTTATGAACTAAGAGCTTCTGTTAAATGTCTTTTAAAACAGGAAAAAGATTTATCTAAACTTCCTTATTATCAGAAAAAATTTGAACTGGCTAAAAAAAACAAGCGTAACTTTAAAATTGCATTCTTTTTCATTGTTATTTTATTTTGCTCGGCAGTATTTATCCAAACTAATCGGCATTATGAATGGATAATGCGAAATCGATACGGGAAAGTCAATTTGTCATTCAATTGCCCGAGAAGAATGGATCCGGAAACAATTTTCTACAGAATCGACAACGAGCCTTCACGAAAAGCAATTTTCAAAGACAATGAAATGATATTCAAAAAAACTCTCTATTTAAAGGAAGGAACTCACAGAATAAAAATTTCGTCCGGTTCTTATGACACAATTAAAACAGTTGATTTATTGCCTATAAGTATGCAGAAACACGATGCAGATTCCAAAAACGGCAAAAATGTTTCAGTGAGTATTCCGGGATTAGATAATAAGGATGTAATGGTTTATTTCAGATTTTGGGATGATTTTGCAAATTCTGAATATCCTGTATTTCAGTTTGAAAACTATCGGACAATAAATAATAAATTGCTTCAAGAAGAGGGGGCTTTATATATTTGGGATAAAAATGCCAATGTTCCGCTAAAAAATTACATTCAGGAAAAATTAAAGCCGCCTACAAGTTATCCTTTTTATTCGGACAGGGAATACGCTTTCATTGTAAAAGGATTCGAGCAAAATGGAATTCAATATTTAGACAAACGGTTTAAATTGAAATTCGGTGTCGATGATAGAACTGTAATTACTCACATTCCGCTGACACGCCGCCCGGCAACAGTAAAAGTAATTTCAAACGTAAGCAATATTCAAATGAAGATTAACGGAAAATCATCCGGGCATATATTTTCAAAATATAAAGATACGCAAAAGTACCTTGTAATGCCGTATAGTTCAATAAAACCGACAATAAAGGGCGATTTGAAAACATTTATTTTTTATTTGCCACCGGGAAAATGTTCAATGCAATTCGGAAACGGTCGGACAATAGAAGGTTCTTTAAAAAGCGGTCAAGATATTACGGTAAAAATTCAAAAAGAGAAGGGTAAATTTGTATATTGACAAAAATAAAGCTGATTTTGATGTGATTTGCGATAAGACTGCGGAATTCGCAAAGTCCGATAAAGCAAAAAAGATACTTTCGGCATCAGAACCTATAAATGATTATAAGAAGATTCTTGCAGACTTAGAAACTGTAAAAGAAATAATGCGCTACTATGAAAACGGAGGAACTTTAGATTTTCATGAATATGAATCGTTTGAAGATTTTCTTCCGGAACTGGAAAAGAAAATTACTCTTAACGCATTGGAACTTCGCTGTTTGGCAGAAGCTGTTGTTTTGTATGCTTATATGCAGGAGTCATTTTCTCATTCATCGTTAAAATCGCTGTTTTCCGCTGAATTAACTTTTTTGCCTGTTTGCCGAAAAATTGTCAGATTTATAAGAAACGACGGATACATAGAAAGCACTGCATCAGCAGAACTTCAGCGTATCCGAGAGCGAATAAAACATTGTCAAAATCAATCGCATTCCGAAGTTGCGGCTTTTTCACGTGATGTAAAATCAAAAAATTATTCAAATGAAGATATAATTTCCGTTCGTGACGGTTTTGAATGCGTTGCCGTAAAAAGTAATTACAGAAATATGGTCGACGGTTTGGTTCTTGATTCATCAAATTCCGGACAAACCGCATTCGTAATTCCTTCGTCAGTATTAAAACTTAATTCCGAAATAAATGTACTGACTGCAGAAGAGAATAATGAAATTCGCAGAATTTTGCGTGAATATTCGGAAAGTTTATCGGAATACACCGATGTTCTAAAAATTGTTTGTACACAGTTGTTGCAATTTGATGTTTTTCATGCAAAAGCCAAATTTGGCATTTCATATCACGCCGTAGTTCCGGCATTGAATAACAGCAAAATTATCCGTATTATAAATGGAAAACATCCTATGATTAAAAATGCGGTTCCGCTGAATGTCGAATTTAACAGAGATCTTTCGGTACTTGTTATTACTGGTCCAAATGCCGGCGGAAAAACTGTGGCGATTAAAACTGTCGCACTTTTTCAGATGATGATTCAAGCAGGAATTCCGGTGCCGGTAAGTGCTGATTCTTCCTTTTGTATATGCAGCAATATTTATCTTGATATAGGTGATGAGCAATCAATCGAAGATTCACTTTCTACATTTTCCGGTCATTTAAAGCGTTTGAAAGAAATTACGGATAATGTCAAAAGTGATGATTTAGTTGTTCTTGATGAATTAGGAAGCGGAACATCTCCGATTGAAGGTGAAGCGTTGGCATTAAGTATTTTGGAATTTCTTTTAAAAAAGAACTGCATTGCTATTGTTACAACGCATTACCAACGAATTAAGCAGTTTGCCGGAATTACACCAAGAATCAAAACTGCTGCAATGGAGTATGATGAAGAAAATTTTCAGCCGCTTTATCGTTTGCGTGTCGGTGCCAGAGGAAGCAGTCATGCATTTGACATCGCAAAGCGAATGAATTTGGACGAGCAGCTCATTTCAAGGGCGTTGGAACTTGTTGATAATGATTACATTAATATGGAAGAAAACATTCGCAAAATTGAACAGGAACAACGCTTTATAAATGAAGAAAAGGAAAAATTAAAAAAAGAACGCGATAAATATGAGGAAGATGCGAAACTTCTTGAACAAAAAATTGCAGAATACAAAGAAAACAATAAAGAATTAAACAGAATTCTAAGAGATAAAAAGCGTGATTTTTTGTCCGAAGCTCGAAAAGAATTTGAACATTTAGTTAAGGAAATAAAAGAAGCAAATGCGTCAAAAGAGAGTATTAAGCACGGAAAAGAATTTTTTGATACTTTTGAAAACCGTAATTTGCTCGGCGAAGATGTTAAATATTTATCAGAAAACGATATGCCGGAAAAGAATAAAACTGCGAATTACAACGGCACATTTAAGCAAGGCGACAGAGTAATTGATTTGCAGACAAATATAAAGGGAACAGTAGTAAGCGTAAAAAATAAAGAAATTCATGTGCAATTTGGAGCTGTAAAACTTATCTGCAAACCTGAAAATCTTCAAAAAACTGAACATGACAAAAACAAAACTGTTTATTCCGGAAACGTTTTTATAAATGAATGCAAAAAACGTGATATTGATATTCGCGGAATGCGTGCACAAGATGTTGAAAATGAATTAGAACGCTGTATTGACAGTGCGCTTACCGCAAATATTAATGAATTGAGAATTCTGCACGGCACCGGAGCAGGCGTATTGCGGAAAATGGTTCATGATTTTCTTAAAAATTGTCCTTATGTGAAAAAATTTGAATTTGAAAAATGTGGTGATTACCAGACAAATTACGGTGTAACGATTGCCGAATTATAACAATATTCAATATAAGAAATATTTAATACAGATTATGCAATTATTTTTTTATTAATAAAAAAACTTTGACTTTTAGATTTTTATTCCATAGAATCAAATATTATTTTTTATTAAGGAGTTTTGAATGAAAAGATTTGCTTTATCTTTATTAGCAGCTGCAACTTTGCTCTGTGTCGGATGTAAAAAAGAAAACAACAAAAAAATTACACTGCACCTTTTTCATTACAAACAGGAAATTGTTAATGAAATGGAAGAAATGGCTGGAGCTTTCCATAACTTGTATCCAAACATTACCATTGAAACGGAAACAATTCCTAATGATGCACAAACAGTTTTGAAAACAAGATTGTTCGGTGGAGAAGCACCTGATATTATGATGCTTCAATCATATTCTACTGTATTTGAATATGCTAAAGAAGGATTTTTAGCTGATTTAACTAATGAAAACTTTATGAACAATGTAGTAAATGCTGCAAAAAAATCAGTAACGTATAACGGAAAAGTTTACGCACTGCCTTTGGACATGGCGGGAATCGGCGTTATTTACAACAAAGATTTATTTGAAAAATTGGGTTTGGAAATTCCTAAAACTTACTCAGAATTAAAAAATGTATGCAAAGTTATTTCTGATAACGGATATACTCCATTTGCTCTTTCAATTCGTGAATCTTGGCCTTTGGGACATTTTATTTCAATGGCGCATACAGCAGCAATAGGCGATAAACTTGACAGCTGGCTAGCAGAAATGAATGCCGGAACTGGAACATTTGCAAGTGAAGAAATGGATAAAATGTTTGAAGTTTTTGACTTTTTTAAAGCTAACGGCGGCGATAAAGCAATGGAAATGGATTACAATTCATCTTTAAACAATTTTGCTTCAGGTAATTACGCAATGATGGTTCAAGGTCTTTGGGCTTATGGTGCTGCAATGAAATTGAATCCTACATTAAATGCAGGATTTTTCCCATTCCCATTCAGCGACGACCCTGCAAAAACAAATTTGTATGTTGATACAGATTCAACTCTTGCTATTTCTGCTACTGCACCTAAAGAAAATCAAGAAGCTGCAAAATTATTCTTTGATTTCTTAACTTCTCAAGAAGGTGTTCAATTAGTTGTTGAAAAATTCAAGCTGTTGCCTACTGTAAAAAATGCCGATGTATCAGATATGCCGGCACCTTTCCAAGACTTAGTAAAATATGTAGGTGAAGGTAAGACAATGCCTTGGGCTTTCTGTATGTGGCCTTCAACAGTTTTTGAAAATTCAAAGAATGGCTTACAAGAATATTTCAGCGGACAAAAAACAAAAGATGAGTTGCTCCAATATCTTGATGATGAATGGAAAAAAACTTTAAACTAAAAATTGTTGTTTATAAATAAGGGGAGTTTTTTCAAAATGATATAAAAAATCATTTTGAATGCTTCCCTTTTTTTGAGTATTGGTATATAAATATTAATCTGTATGCTAATAATGCATATTTAATCTATTAATATACGGAGGTTATTAATGAAACATTTCTCCTATAGAGAAGGTGGACTTGGAAAAGCTTTTTACTTGTTTATTCTTCCGGCCTTTGTTCTATACTTTGTATTTTTTTTACTCCCATTCTTTTTGGGAATACAATATTCTTTTTTAAACTGGAATGGTAAAACTCCGGATATTCCGATTCAGATTAATGAAAAAAAATTTCAGCTTTTAGTTGATAAAAATTTACCTACAGAAATAAGTAGAAGTAATTTTAATAAAAAATTTCTGCCACAGATAATTGACGGCAAAGAGTACATTGAAAGTATTTATCTATTAAATCCAAACGAAGATTATATACTCAATCTGGATTTGGATGAAAAAGCCTATGACAACGCAGTAAAAATACTAGAAAAATCAAATTGTTCCGTGTTACTTTCCGATGAAGAAAAAAACAAACTGCATTCATTTTATGAACTGCGTCAAAATATTTATGTCCTAAATAATGACGTTTCTATATTGGAACGTTCTTACATAAAAAAGACTTTAGCAAAAGTTTATTATCACAACATAAAAAATGTTGGTCTAAAAAATTACAAGAGATTATTTCATGATGAAAAATTTAAAGAAGTAATAGGATTTACTTTATTCTATACATTTTTCAACATGCTGCTCATAAATGTTATTGCACTGCTATTAGCATTGGCACTCGATTCTAAAATTAAACATAAAAACACTTTGCGTACAATGTTCTTTCTTCCTAATGTTGTGAGTCTTATCATCGTAGCTTACATTTGGTCCTTTATTTTCCGTGAAGGCTTTGGCGCACTTGGGTGGAAAAACTGGCTTGTTTATGAAACCACTGCGCCGTGGGCTGTAGTTTTGACATCTGTTTGGCAAAGTGTAGGTTATATAATGATTATTTATCTTGCCGGTTTGCAGAATATTCCTACAGATATTTTAGAAGTTGCGTCTATTGACGGAGCCAACAATTGGCAGCGTTTTAAAAATATAACTTTGCCACTGCTAGCCCCATCAATGACAATCTCATTTTTTATTACATTAACCAACAGCTTGAAATGTTTTGAAATTATGCTTGCATTAACAAACGGAGCCAATAAAACAACAAGCTTTGTTTTAAATGTTTATTTTGAAGCATTCAGACAAGAACAAGTCGGTTACAGTACTGCACAAGCTATAGTTTTACTGCTGATTATAATGATAATTTCTGTAGTACAGTTATCAATAATGAAGAAAAAAGAACTTCAATATTAAGGAGGCAAAATGATTATTTCTAAGAAAAAAGAAAAAAAGGTGTTAATGTTCTTATATGAAGTATTTCTTTTTTGTGCAGCTTTTATATTTTTGATTCCGGTAATTTTAACCTTTATCAACTCATTTAAAAGCAATACCGAAATTCAAATGAATATTGCTTCACTGCCGTCTTTTGCCGTATCAATTCCTAAAAAAATGGAACAACGCCATTTTGAAGGCTCTATACTGAACAGATTATCAGAAAAAGACAGAACATTTTTCGCTTCTTTTTATAACTTCAAAGAAGGAAAATACATAAGAAGATACTCCGCCGATTCAAAAAAAGTAAAAGAAATGGAAGCCCAAATAGGTTTTTCGTTACCAAAAGAATTATCTCGCCAAGATTTCAATATCCAAGTGATTCAAAAAATGGATTCAGATGTATTAAAAAGTAATGTGCGTTCCGATTTGTATAAAAGCTACGACGGAATCTACACACTAAAAAAAATGAAAATATCAAAGGAAGACAAAATAAAGTTAATTGAACTGTTGAAATCAACCGAAGCATTCAAGACGCTTGGCGAAAATTTTATAAAAAACTACGGTAATTCTTGGCGGTTGACAAAGTTTCCGGTTGTGTTTTTCAATACGTTAATAATAACTGTTTTCAGTGTAGCCGGAATTATATTAATCAGCTCAATGGCTGCATACGCACTTGTTAGAACAGAAACAAAATTGAGCTGGATAGTATTCTTATTTTTTACTTTTGCTATGGTTGTTCCGTTTCAGGTGATAATGTTCCCACTGGTTAAGGTAGCCAGAACACTGGGAGCTGCCGGTTCCATTCCGGGAATTATATTAATTTACATGGCAGTAGGCTGTCCAATGGCTATTTTTATGTATCACGGTTTTATAAAGGGGATACCAATCGA
>JBNMHA010000040.1:0-21569 GCA_050872545.1 Spirochaetales bacterium
ATTCTGCTGTTTTCTTGCCCACAGCGTCTCTTTTTTGAATATTTCTGCTTCTTTTGGTTATTTCTTGCGAAATATGCACAGAGCTTAATTCCATTACCGAATAGCGCACAATACCAACGCAGAATAGAGAGCAGACCGCAATCCCAACACAGAATACTGCTCTGGGCAGAAAACACTAAACTACCTATTCAAATCTGCTTCAGTAATTTCTCGCAGAACACGGCATGGGTTACCAACAGCCACAACATTCGACGGAATGTCTTTTGTTACCACGCTGCCCGCACCTATTACAACATTGTCGCCTATTGTTACTCTGGGCAAAACTACAACATTGCCGCCGATCCACACATTATTTCCTACTGTAATCGGATATGCATATTCCAGTAAATTATTGCGTTTCTGTGCATCTATGGGATGTCCGGCTGTATAAAATCCGCAGTTTGGTGCAATAAAAACATTATCACCGAATGTTACCTTTGCCGGATCTAATATCACAAGGTTGTGATTTGAATAAAAATTTTCGCCGATTTCAATATTATAACCGTAATCACACCAAAAATTCGGTTCTATCAGAAAGTTGTCCCTTGTCTTCCCTAAAAGTTTAAGGAGAACATCTCTTCTCTCTTCATAATTGTCCGGGTCTAAGCTATTGTATTTATGACAAAGTTTTTTAGCATTTGTTCTGTCAGCTGTAAGTTCCTCACCAGTTGAAACGTAAAGTTCCCCGGCAAGCATTTTTTCTTTTTCTGTCACTATATTCTCCTTCAGCAGTCAAGTTTTTCTTTTAATTCACGAACAGTCTGGGCATCATTGTACGGAACTTTTCCCTCATTCAGTACTTGGTATTTCTGATGTCCCATACCTGCAAGCAAAACAATATCGTCATTTTTCGCAATCATCATAGCTTTTTTTACAGCATTCTTTCTGTCGTAGATAATCTCATAATTTCTTTTGCCTGCTTGAATAAAACCGGCTTCAAGCATTTTCATTATGTCCTGCTGATTTTCGGTATACAAATCATCATTTGTAAGTATTGAATAATCGGCTCCTTCCGCTGCGATTTTTCCCATAATCGGACGCTTTTCTTTATCACGGTCGCCTGTACAACCGAATACAAGAATAATTTTACCAGAAGAAATCTTTCTTGCCTCCTGCAAAAGTTTTTCCAACGATTCCGGGGTGTGGGCATAATCTACCATTACAGAAAAAGGTGTTGTCATTACCATTTCAAACCGTCCCGGAACTCCGCCGAAATCTTTCACCGCGTTGACAACTTCCTGCGCGCTCATATTGCCTGCTTCGATTGTCGCACAAATGGCAACTCCTGTATTTACAATATTAACTTCGCCTTTAAGTCTGACTGACAAATTAATTTCCTCTTTACCATCTCTGATAATGCACAGCTGCGTTCCGTCATCAATATAACTGCTTTTTGATATAAAATAGTCGGCATTAATGTCTTTCGCAGAAACAGTGAACAATTTTACGGAATTTTTATCGATAACATTACAAACTTCACTGCCTTTTGGGTCATCAATATTTACAACAGCAATTTTGTCCTTTTTGCCGGACGCATTCAACGCCCGAAAGAAATCAAGTTTCGCCTGAAAATATGCTTCCATTGTACCGTATAAATCGAGATGATCTCTGCTGAAGCTTGTAAATATTCCGCAGTTCCATTGAATATCCTCAACTCTTGACAATGTCACGGCGTGACTGCTGACTTCTATCACAGCCTGTTTCCAGTCGGCAGTTTCTGTTTGACGCAGATAATATTGCAGTTTATCAGCTTCCATTGTTGTCTTTTCCGAATCGGCATTTACTTCAGGTGTAATAAAGCGAACTGTTGTGAAAAGTGCAGTGGCTTGTTTATGATTTAATATGTGATGCAGCAATGTAGAAACTGTTGTTTTCCCTTTTGTTCCGGTAATTCCGAAAACTTTCAGCGATTCATCCGGGCGGTCATTTATCTCGCGCGCCAGCTTACCGAAAACACGGCGGATTTCTTTTACCTCGGCAACATTTGCATTCTCACAAACTTCTCTCGGAACTTTTGCGGCATCTTCTACTAAAAAATTTCTGCATTCAGCAGCAAACGCATTGCCTATAAATTTATGTCCATCTGTTTGAAAGCCTTTAATTGCAGTAAAAATATTGTGCTTGTCAGTGGTGCGGCTGTCCAATGTAATGCCGTTGACTGGCAAAGAATCGCATTGCGCAATTTTTTCGTATGGAATATCAAGCTTTTCAAGTAATTGAAACAAAGTTTTCATTTATTGTCCTTAGGTTGTACTTTTATATATTGTGAAATCGGTTTTGTTAAAGTCAATCCATTCTTCGTTTATGAGCAATTGGGCTGGCTGATACTGACTTTTATAACGCATTTTAGACGATTCCTCGATGTAGAATCCCAGATAATAGAATTCTTTTCCGGATTGCAGCGTAGATTCGATCTCTTTCAATACACTGAAAACGCCCAAACTTCTTTTAGAATATTCCGGGTCGAAATAAAAATAATTTGTTGAAGTACTGTTTTGCGCTAAATCCAAAATTCCTACAGCGACTAATTTATCATTTACAAAATAATTCATTTCATGAATATTGCTATAGCCGTAATGAAGATTCAGAAGAGCGTTTTCGTAATCAGAATTACTATCGGAAGGATTTTCATGGCGAATCGAACTGTATTTTCTGAACAGCTCAATTTTTTCATCATTTACTTCCGGGTCAACATTTTCAACTATTACATCGCTGTTAATTTTTAATATTCTGCGGTATTTTTTTGTCATGATAAAATCTTTTACCGGAACGCGTATCGGAATGCACCTTGAACAATTGGAACAAACATTAGCATAAAAAAATCTTCCGCTGCGGCGAAATCCACAGCTTAAAAGGTAATCAAATTCTTCAAGTGCTTCTTTCTTTGTGAAATCATCTAACGAAGTTATTACGAAATTATTTTTGCGATCACTGAAATAACCGCATGGCGACGTATAAACCGGCAGTTCGGACTCGAAATCCATTTTTATTACCTTGTTTCAAAATAACGAATTACAGTTTTCAGCATTGCACCTGTTGCACCTGCCGGATACGCATTCCAGTCATTGTCAATAAATGCCGGACCTGCAATATCAAGATGTACCCACTTCGCATTTTCCACAAATGACTGTAAAAACAACGCTGCGGTAATAGTTCCAGCTTCACGAGGCGGCGTGCAGATATTGGAAATATCTGCAATTTTTGATTTTAAATATCCGCGATAATCATCGACTAAAGGCAGTTCCCACAAACCTTCGCCGTTTTTTTTTGCGGCTGTAAGCATTTTGGTTTTTACATCTTCATCGGTAAAGAACCCGGCTGTGATTTTACTTCCCAGCGCAATTAACGCAGCTCCGGTAAGAGTCGCCACATCAATTATCAATTCGGGTTTTTGCTCATCCGCATAAGCAAGCGCATCGGCAAGTATCAGACGACCTTCTGCATCCGTGTTGTTTATTTCTACTGATTTCTTTTTATATCCTACAATTACGTCGCCTGTATGCATTGCTTTGCTGCCTATTGCATTTTCAGCCAATGGCAAAAGAGCTGTAATATTGCATTTCAATTTCAAATTTGCGGCTGTAGTTACTATTCCCAAAGCTGTTGCTGCGCCTGCCATATCCATTTTCATATCGTTTAAGCTGTTGCCCGGCTTCAAGTTCATTCCGCCGGAATCAAAAACAATTCCTTTGCCTACAACGAAATTCATTTTGCCGTCGGGATTTCCAGAATACACAATTTCAAGCATTCTCGGCGGTTGGATTCCGGCTTGTCCTACTGCAAGCAGCAAATTCATTCCTTTTTCGGTTAATATTTTTTTATCAAGAATATTGACTGTCAAACCGCACTCGACACAGGCATTCACCGCTGTTTCTTCAAATTTATCGATTGTCATAATATTTGCAGGTGCATTTACCATATCACGGACAAGATTAACGCCTTTTGCAATAACAGAATTTTTTTTGATTATCGATTCTGCATCTTTATCAGAAAAGTTGCTGAGCTTAATCGCAATATTTTCAAGCTGTACGGATTTATCCTGCTTGAAAAAATCGTATTTATAATCACTCATGAAAATCGCATCGGAAACAATTTCTGCAATTCGGCAGTTTTCAATGCCCGAATCACTTTTTGTAAAATCAAGAACCGCATTTTCACAAAATTGTTTTTTTGCAGTTCTATAAAAAAATGCGGCAGCTTTACGCACCGCTGTTTCATCGTTCTTTTCTCCAGCAACATACCAAAATTGCGGTTCGCTTTGACTGGCTGTAAATATTGAAGCTTCTTTTCCTTCTCTTTGGAGTAATTCTTTTTCTCTATCGAGTAATTTTTTATCATTACAAATCAAGTTGTTATCTGAATCGAGAAACAGAACCGAAATTGTCAGTTGATAAACGTTGTTGTCCGGATGTTGTGTAAAATTAATTTTCATCATGTTTCCTCCCGATTGAAAATCATTGGTTTTCTGTTTTTTACTATTGTATTGTCAAAATTCAACTGCACCGGCAAAAATACAAGCCGGTTGTTATTTGTTCCATCGAATAAAAAATATTTCTCATTAATAACCGAATCAGCGTTATCAAAAAATAACGAAATTATGCAGTTTCCGTTTCTTTCTTCCAGTTGATAATAACCGGTTTCTTCCTTTGTATCTGCACGAACTGTGAATTGCTTGTTGTCTTTTATGTCGATAGAAAAATTTTCGCAGGTAAAAATGCCGGTAAGCTGCTTTCTTATTTCATTAAATGAATTTTCTTTTCTTTTTTCTTTAGCTTCTGCAATGTACTCAAACAGCGGCTGGTCTAACTGAATGTAATTGACGACGCCGAACACTTCCGGCGTTTTCATCTGTAATTCTTTCGCTCCCAAAAGATAAATGTCAATGTAGCGATAAAAATACATATCCGAAACATTTTCTTTTTTCAAAGAAAGACGCAGACCGGGTTTCTGTCCGCCAAGTTTAATCAATTTATCAACTTCAAAATGATCGGAGTAGCTTCCGTAAGAAACATCGACTGTTTTGCTTCCATTATCTTCCGTAAAATTAACGTACTGCAAGCCGTCCCGTTCCGCTTCGTCAATATCAAGTTCATTTTTAGAAAGTTCTTGGGCGTAACGTTTAAGATACCAGAAACCTTTTATATAATTGTAGTAATTTTCGGCAGAATATTGCACGCTTATCGGAATATCGGCATTTTCCTCAGATATAATTCTTGAAGTTTCGGCAAGCACAAAACGTTCTTTGGCATAATCCCAAACGTAAACATCTTTACGCTGAATGTTTGTACTTGTAAGACTTAATGCGCTGTCAATCAAAACAATTTCTTTCAGTATGTAATATTTGCTTCCGTTGTCGCTTCCGTCGTTTTCCTCTTTTTCTTCCATATCAAAAAATACCGAATATGTGGCAGAGAAACTTCCGATTACTTTGAATGTATTTCCGTTGTCTACATTTTTAATGATATAAAGAAAACGCTTATCCGCTTCGCCGATACCTTCTATCGTAATACAATTGTCGTCTTCAAAAAGAAGGCTGCTGTACTGCACTGATAATTCTTCCTGTTTGCGGATGTTTGTTTGCAATTCATAAACTTTTTTCAGGTTCTCATTCGGCAAAATGTCAAAAATAACAAATTGTATATCTGGATTTTCCGCCGTCTTGTAAAAAAACAGCAGTTCCAAACTTATGTCAGAGTTAATGTTCATCTGCTTAAATGTTACCGGTTCTATATTGCCCAAAACTTGGCGAATTTTCGACAACGGAACTGGCAGTTTTTCCACTGTATTTCCGTCGTAGATTGAAAAAGATTCCTGCTGCTGCAAAAAGAAATCGGAATTGATAACAGATGTTTTTTTTGCACATCCAAAAATACAAATTAATATCAATATCGTGAGAATATATTTTTTAAGCATTAATAATTGTCCTTTTTCCATTAATATAAAACGGATTTTAATCGTTGTTAATACCATAACGGACAGTTTTGTTCAACAACAAGGAACAAACGAAAAGTTTTCAGTATGATGTTTGGTAAGTTACTTCGTCAAATTTAATGCTGACATGAACAATGACTCGCCATAAGCCGCTGTTTATTGTTATTTGCGGAGATTCTTTTAGCATTACTTTGCCGCTTATGTATTCGGGGCGCGATTTTATATTTTTTCGCGCTTTATTCAGGATTGCATTTTTCACTGCATTTTCAAAAGCCGCATTCCGCAAATCCCAATATTGACAATTCTGGGATAAATCTTCGCCTTTTGAACTTTCGGCTAATGTTCCGGCAAAATTTTTGCGGCGGTTTTTTTGTTGTTCCAGCAGCTTATATGTTAATTTAAAATGCTTTCTGTCCCGCAGTTCACTTCCGATTTCCTCGAATGTAACATTTCTCCCGGAAAAATCCGGAATCAGCTCCGGCGTCAATTTAAAGTACTCACCGCGTTTTGTGATCGGGTTTTCGACTTGAAATTCAAATGAGTAGCCGTAAATTTGTCCGGCAGCAAAATTTTCTGCTTCTTTTTTCGCCATTTCATTGCATTCGGTTTCAGAATAGTAATGTGATGATAAATCTATCGGATGTCGACCTATAGGAGCTTCGGCATAAGATACAATGTATGTTTCGTGCGGAAACGGTTCCGCATTTGCCTGAAACAGTATTAAAAATTGAAGCAGAATTATTGCCGGAATTGAAAAGTTTTTTTTCATTCTTTCTGTTCTTCAACAACCGTAATGCTGTTGTTTGTTTTCCATTTCCATTCTTTTGCAATAAATTGGAGCTGCGCCGCATTTATGTAATATATATTTCCGCCCAGTTCTATTAAACCGCCGTCAAGTTTGGAAAGGCTGAAAGCATAATTTATTTTGCCTAAAAAGTTAGCTTTTCCCCAGTCCTCACAATCTTTTAATTTTGGAATATGTGCTAAAAATTTTGATGAAATTTTTCCTGTGCTTTTAATTTCTTTAACTGCATTCAGCATACTTAATTGTACTGACATATTTTCCTCTTTTTTAAAAAATTATTATATATTTTTTGTTATATTTCCTCTTCAAAATACAGAAAAATATTATATACTTCACCAATCAAAAATATTCAAGGATTAATATGTTTAATCAATTAACAGACATTCAATTTAAGAAATTTCGTGATTTGATTTATAAAGAATCTGGAATGAGTTTTAGCGATATAAATCGTCCGATTTTGGAGAGTCGCTTAAAGGCACGGTTAAAAAAAGCAGAACTTGATGATATTGAAGAATATTATCGAATAATCACTACTGACGACAAAGAAATGAAAGTTCTTTTGGATGCGGTTACGACTAATCTTACAAGTTTTTTCCGTAACAAAGTTCATTTTCAGGGATTTGAAACAGGAGTTCTTGATGCCATACGCAAAACTCGTAAGGATAAGAAAATTCGTGTTTGGAGTGCAGGATGTTCTACCGGCGAAGAACCTTATTCTATTGCAATGGTGTTAAAAGATAAAATGCCCGACTGGAAAATTGAAATTGTAGCATCTGATATTTCATTTAACGTTCTGATGAAAGCGCGTGAAGGTTTCTATCCTACAACGAAAATTGCAGGCATTCCGCCGGCTTATTTGCAGCGTTTTACCAATCAGGTAAAAGACGGTTATGTAATGAAAGACGAACTGAAGAAGTTAATTACTTTCGATTACCATAACTTGAAAAACGTTCCTATTTACAAAAACTTTGATGTTGTTTTTTGCAGAAACGTAATTATTTATTTTGATGCAGTGGCTCAGGAACATGTTGTAAATACTATTTATAATGCCATGAATCCGGATTCATACTTTTTTATAGGTCATTCGGAATCTCTTTTCGGAATGAATACGAAGTTTGAGTTTATAAAATTTGGCGAAACATGTCTTTATAAGAAACAATAGGATATATAATCATGTCAGACAGAATAAGTGTTCTCATTATCGATGATTCGGCTATTATGCGCAGGCTGATTTCAAAGATGTTGTCAGTTCATCCGGCAATTGAAATTGTCGGCACTGCACTGAACGGTCGTTTTGGCTTGGAAAAAATGGAATTGCTGAAACCTAAGTTGATAATTTTAGATTTGGAAATGCCTGAAATGAACGGCATAGAATTTCTGAAAGAAAAACGTCGCCGTCAAAACAATACGCCGGTAATTGTGCTTTCTGCTGTTGCCACAAAAGGCGCAAAGATTACAATGGAAGCTTTATCACTGGGCGCATCGGATTTTATATTAAAGCCGTCCGGTGAAGATATGAATACAGTTCAGCGAAATTTGATTGAAATGGTTTTGAGCTTTTTCCAAGATGCGCCTAAAGTAAATTGGGAAGCCCTTCCGTCAGCTTCGGAAACATCAAAACCGGCAGATAATAATATTGTAAAAACTATACCTAAAACGATTGTGGAAGACCCGGAAGAATTCTTGCAGCCGATTTCAAAAATTCCGGAAATAAAAATATTGGTTATCGGTATTTCTACCGGAGGACCTAATGCTTTGCGCGATATATTGCCGAAATTCCCGGCTGATTTTCCGGTTCCTATAGTAATCGTTCAGCACATGCCTGCCGGTTTTACAAAAGAATTTGCTGAGAGTCTCAATAAAATTTGTCCACTGCAAGTAAAGGAAGCTGCTGATAATGACGTGGTAAAAGTCGGCAGAATTCTAATAGCACAAGGTGGAAAGCACCTGAAATTTGAAAAGAAATCACTGGCTTCCGTAGTGCGGATAGTCGATGGAGAACCGGTAAGCGGTCATAAACCGTCTGTTGATGTAATGTTCGGTTCTGCAGCGGAAGTTTACGGTTCCAACTGTTTGGCTTGTATAATGACAGGAATGGGACGTGACGGAGCTGAAAATATTGGTAAGATAATGAATAAAGGTGGCATTACAATGGGGCAGGATAAAAATTCATCTATTGTTTACGGAATGCCTCATGTTGCGCTGAAGCTTAAACATCTACAGATAGTTCGTCCTTTAGACAGAATCGCAGAAACAGCAATAAGTATTGTCACTAAACGAACTGTAATAGAATAAAAATTTTTAGTAATAGCCGATTTATGTTAAACCGAAAAAATGCGGAGTTAAAACTCCGCATTTTTAAATGTTCGAGGAAACGGAATTACATCTCTGATATTCTGCATTCCTGTAAGCAACAATATTAAACGTTCAAATCCCAATCCAAAACCTGCATGTGGTACCGTTCCGTATTTGCGCAGTTCCAAGTACCAAGAATAATCTTTTTCATCCAAATTCAGTTCTTTAATTCGCTGAAGCAGAACATTATAATTTTCCTCACGTTCACTTCCGCCTATAATTTCGCCTATTCCCGGAACAAGAATGTC
This sequence comes from Spirochaetales bacterium, assembly GCA_050872545.1. Lineage (GTDB taxonomy): Bacteria > Spirochaetota > GWE2-31-10 > GWE2-31-10 > GWE2-31-10 > RGIG8597. The sequence continues at coordinate 9,379 of JBNMHA010000040.1, forward strand.
CATCGCACGTACTGTTTTTTTATCATCATTCAGTTTCATATAAAACGCTTTGATTTCTTTCGGATAACCGGTAACGGTTACAGGGCATTTGTAGATATTTTCGGTCAGATAACGTTCATGCTCGGACTGCAAATCACTTCCCCATTTTATAGGAAATTCAAACTTTACACCTGATTTTACTGCTTTTTCAAGTTCATCAATTGCTTGCGTATACGTAATTCTGGCGAAAGGTCGTTCACAAATTTGCTGAAGTCTTTCCAAAAGACCTTTGTCTATCCATTGATTCAAAAAGTTTAAATCATCAGAACAATTATTCATCACATCGGATATTACATATTTCAAAAATGACTCTGCAACATCCATATCGCCGTCAATATCACAAAAAGCCATTTCCGGTTCAATCATCCAAAATTCCGCAAGATGACGTGTAGTATTGGAATGTTCCGCTCTGAATGTAGGTCCGAAAGTATAACAATTACCAAGTGCCGTTGCGTAAATTTCAGCCTCAAGCTGCCCACTTACAGTAAGGCTTGTTTTTTTCCCAAAAAAATCTTTGCTGTAATCAACTTTGCCGTTTTCAATCGGAACATTTTCCAGCGGCAGCGTTGTTACCTGAAACATTTGCCCGGCACCTTCACAGTCGCTTGTACTGATTAGCGGCGTATGAACATAGTAAAAGCCATTGTTCTGGAAAAATTGATGAATTGCAAATGAAGCTCTGCTTCTGATTCTCATTACAGCGGCAATTGTGTTGGTTCGCGGGCGAAGATGTCCGATTTCCCGTAAATATTCGAGCGAATGACGTTTCTTTTGAAGCGGATAACTTGCGCCGTCAGCTTCTCCGAACAGTACGACATTGTCAATTGTCGTATGCAATTCCAGTGGCTGCTTTCCTTGTGACGGTTCGAGAGTTCCGCAGATTTGCACGCTTGCACCGGTATTCAGAGGGCGCAGTCGGCTGTCATTTTCACTATGGTCAACAATTACTTGCAGATTATTAACAGCGGAACCGTCATTTATTTCCAAAAAAGTAAAAGTTTTAGATTCTCGCTTTGTGCGAACCCAGCCGTATACCGTGATTTTCTGATGTTCGGCATTCATCAGCAAAATTTGTTTGATTCTGTTTTGGTTGTACATGATAATTTTCCCTAAAATAAAAATTAATTCGTAATTTTGTTTCTGCACTGTTCGACTAAATCATTTGCCTTTTTATTTGCAATGCTGTAAGAATTGCGCAGAAAATAATTCATTTCATCCAGTAAAGCAATGTCTTTAACATAAGGCAGATTAATTTCAATATTAACACACGCTGCCTGAAGTGCCGCAGCCGCAAACGATGCAGCACATGAAATATCACTGATTAAAAATTTACTGCATACGGGCAGCAATTCTTCCAGCTTTGAAATCAATAATACTGTGGCTTTCCCTGTTGCCAAAGGAACAGCGGCACATTCGGCGGCAGTGCGGTTTACTTCGTCTGTGCGAAAACTTTTCTGCTCGTCAGTATCTTTCGGCAATTTTCTGGCTTTCTGCCATTCAATAAAAGTTCGCTGGTCTTCTTCGCAAAAATGCAGACCGTCAAGGCGAATATTTTCCAAGAATTTTTGTATTTCATCATAATTTTCAGGTTTCGAGAACACCATCGCTTTTTGTGCACAGGCAGCTGCTAATGATAATGTAAGTCCTCCGGCTGCTCCGCCGCCCGGTGCCGGTTTATCCGAACCTAAGTTTTTTGAAAACTCTGCTAAATCCATTTTTTATTTCCTAATTAATACCAAGAATTTCTTTTGCAGTATCTAAAATCACATTCATGTGAAGAGGTTTTGTAAGAAAATGCGAAACGCCGTATTCCTTGACGCGCGCAATAACTTCTTTTTGTGACAATGCAGTAATTACAACAATAGGAATTTTTATTTTATTCTTTCGCAAATATTGAATCACTTGAATTCCGTTGATTTCAGGCATCATCAGGTCAAGAAAAATTATATCGGGGCGAACACTCTGCAATTCCTTTATAAATGCAATCGGATTTTCATAAGCGTTTATTTTCCAGCCGTCACTTTCAAAAACTGTTTCCAAATATTCCAAAATCGGCAGATCATCATCGATAATAGCCACAGAATACTGCGACTTCATCGGGTTATCTTCACTGGCAAAATGCAAATCCATCGGAAGCGGAACTGAAATCTTTTCATTTGCCGATGTAAGAAGCATTGTATTTATCTCATCAACTTCTGATTCATGCGCAAAAACATTTATTTTTCCAAAACTGCTTATAGCATCCGAAAGATTTTCTACAATTGTAATGTCATTGAATTTTTTGCTTGCGGCTACAATTTTCGCTATGGGAGAATTTTGCGGTGTTAATATTCTAATTGTGGATATTACAGCGGCAGTTTCATCGGTAATTGATGTAATAAGCTGCTCAAGTTTCGTACTCAGATTCGGAGAATTGGTAATATTTGAACAAATAATCAAAACCTTTGTCAGAATTTTTCCGTATTGTTCTGCCATATTGCGAATTTTATAAGTCAGCACGTCAATTTTTTCGGCATTCAGCCCATCGGAAATTTCCACAAACAGAATATCTTCATTAATATGAGCGTCCATCATGCTTTTTGTACGGTCAAAATCTATGCGGCAATTGAGAAGTTTGCAGATATTTCTGAACAGTAAATCAACTTTAATCGGCTTGAGCAAAATAGAAGAAACTCTTAATTCGGCAAGTTTCTTTTCCGTTTCTACGTTTCTCTCTTTTTCCATTATTATTACAGGAATATCGATTGTGGATTTATATTCATTTTTTTCACGTATCAAAGTAGAAATATCAATTCGCTCCAAATTACTGTCAGCTATAATCAAATCCGGATTTTCATTCTTTATTTTAAGCGAACCTTCAAATCCGTCTTTGCAGCAGATAACTTCAATTCCGGCTTTATTCAGTCTTTCTTTCAAATACAATTTAAGGATTTCATCATTATCAATAAGTACAATTTTATTTTTCAATGTCAGTCCCATAGAAAACCGCCTGTTTCTTATTTTTATATAACCGGTTTCGGTTACGGAATCATGTATAATACCAAAAGATTTCTTTTATAAAAATATTTTTTGTGCTAATTTGAAGAATGTTTGTTACTTTTTTTGGTCGGGAAGTAAAATGAAAATAAATATCGGTTACATTGTTTCAACATTACGGCGCAGCGGTCCGGTAATGCAGCTGCTTAATATCGCAAAATATATTAATCGGGACAATTTTAATCCCATTATAATCACACTTTCACCGGAAGGAAACGATTCAATGCAGGACAATTTTTTTCAGGCTGGAATTCCAATTATCTCACTGAATTTGTCGCGCCTAGAAGGAATTTTTAATATCAAAAAAAAATTATCAGCAGTAATAGAAGAATATCAGCTGCATTTGCTGCACACTACAGGTTTGCGTGCCGACGCTGCGGTGCAGAATTTCCCTGATTTACCAAATGTTTGTTCTGTCCGCAATTATCCTTATCATGATTATTGTATGAAGTACGGAAAAAACAAGGGCATGTTGATTGCGTTTTATCATATATCAATTCTGCGAAAAAATAAGTACAATGCAGCATGTTCGCATTTCATTCATGACCAATTGGAGAAAAAAGGAATCAAGTCATGTGTAATTTCCAATGGTGTAGATACGCAGAAGTTTATTCCGACAGATAGTTATAATGAAAAAATTCTGCTGCGTCGAAAGCTTAACCTGCCTGATGACGGCTTTATTTGGATAACTACAGGTTCACTTATAGAACGCAAAGACCCGGTTGCATTGGCAGAAGCGTTTATCCGATTTGTGAAACTAAACGCTAATTTCGGAGCAAAAGGTGTTACGGCGGAAAAACATTATCTTGTAATTGTCGGCGACGGCATTCTTCGTCCACAGATTGAAGCATTAAGCAAGCGTAATTCATGTATTATTTACGCCGGAAGTTCCGCTGAAGTACGTGATTATCTGGCTGCTTCCGATGTGTTTGTTTCAGCGTCATTTTCGGAAGGTCTGCCTAACGGTGTACTGGAAGCTCTTTCTTGCAATCTTCCGGCTGTACTTTCGGATATTCCGCCGCATAGGGAATTGCCCGGAAGCATTTATTTCCAAGCCGGCAACGGCAGAGAACTGACTTATGCTCTTGATAAATTTTATAAGGACAAAAACAAATATAAAGGCTGCCGAGAAGTTATTAAGCAACAGTTTGACTGCCGGGAAGTTTCGCTGCGTTATCAGGAACTTTACTTTAAAAGTTTAGGCAGACCGACAAGCCTTGCAGATGAAACTTTGCAGAATAAAGAAAAAACACGTGATTCCTATTCAAAAACCGAACGTTCGATTGCGTCACTTTTGTCACGTTGCCCAAAACTAAAAAAAACGCTGAAGAAAAGTTATGTTGCGCTTAATTACATGCTTTTCCGCAGTAAAAATTCGGCAGAAATTGCAGATGGCTGGCACATTGAAACATGCACGGAAGAAAACTGCTTTTTCGGATATTACGACCGCAGTCCGGTGAATGAAGCCAGTCACCTTCTTTACCATAAAATTCTTCCGGAAGGCAATGCAGGTATTTTTGTAGATAATAAAATGCTTGCGGTAACAGGTGCTTGGAATTTTCAACAGGGAGCACTTGCTTCTTGGCTTGAAGACAATTTTTTCATTTACAATTGTTTTGATTCATTGGCAAAGAATTCTGTGCAGCTGAATAAAGGGCTTTGCAGCAGAAAAATTAATGCAGTAACAGGTGAAGAACATCATATTCCGTTTCCTGTTTACAGTGCAGTTCCCGGATGTGACATAGGTTTGTCGCTGAATTTCGACAGAATTACTTATCTTCGCCCGGAATACGGTTACACGGCGCGCAGTGTTTCTCCGGAAAAATTTCCATCATCGGAAAATGACGGCGTGTTTGCGGTAAATCTTAAAACTGGTGAAACAAAGCTCTTGTTTTCATTTGCCGATTTGTCGCAGGGATTAAGCGGGATTGATAACGCAAAGCAAAAAATTAATCACATTCAACTTTCACAAGACGGCAAACGTTGCATTTTTCTGTATCGTTGGTTTGATAATTTCGGTGCAAAGCATTCACGCTTGTATTTTGCACGCCTTACTGATGGTTATCTTGCACTTTTGGCTGATGAAGGAATGGTTTCGCACTGCAATTTTGTTGATGAAATTCATGTAGGCGGCTGGATGTGCTTAGGTGGACGCAATGGTTATTACTGCATTGATACGCAAACCGGTTATTATCGCCCGGAAGCTCCCGGTGTTCTGAATGAGGACGGTCATCCTACATTTTGCGGTCGTTACTTGATTACCGATACATATCCTGATCGCAGCGGAATGATGAAAATTTTAGTTTACGACAGACATGACCGCAAACTTATTGCCGAGAACCGATTATTTTCACCGTTGGCTTTCAGGAATGAAAAACGATGTGATTTACATCCGCGCCCGATTGTGAAAAACGGCAGACTTGCTGCTGTATATATTGATTCTACGCACAGCGGACAGCGGCAGATATACCGACTTGTGCCGGAGGAAAATTTATTATGCCAAAAGTAAGCATTCTGATGGCATCACATAACGGAGAAAAATTTATTCGTCAGTCATTGGACAGTATTATTAACCAAACGTTTTCCGATTTTGAATTAATAGTGATAAATGACGCTTCGTCGGACAAAACAGCTGAAATCCTGAAAGAGTACGCAGAAAAAGATTCACGCATTTACCTTTATTCAAATGAAAAAAATGAAGGACTTACCGTATCATTAAATATTGCATTTAAACATATTTCTGATGATTCGCAGTTAATTTGCCGTATGGATGATGACGATATTTGTATGCCGAATCGCTTGGAATTGCAGACAAAATATTTTCTGCTGCATAAAGAAACAGACGTTGTCGGCAGCAATGCATTTGTTATTGATGATGAAAATCGGATTATAGGCGAACGGAAAGTTCCGGCAGAAAACGATAAGATTAAAGCTGCACTGCCGCGTTATAACCCGATGATTCATTCTTCTGTAATGGTGAAGCGTGATGTTCTGGAAAAAGCAGGTGGCTACAATGAAAAATTCAGAACAAGCCAAGACTATGAGTTATGGTTCAGACTTGCAGCCGACGGCGTAAAGTTTGCTAATATACCCGAAAACCTTTTAAAGTATCGAGAAACTCGTTCTGCACAGCGGCGAAAATCTATGAAGTACAGATTTAATGATTTTAAAATTCGCAGGCAGGGCTATAAACTTTTGAAGCTGCCTTTTTACAAATACATTTGGCTTGCCTTGCCGCTGCTGCTAGGTTGTGTTCCAATGCCGATTTATAATCTGCTAAGGAAGACAGATCCGCGCAGAAATGTTAGAATAAAGACTTAAAGGATTTTTATATATTAAATTAATTATTAAACAAGAAATTCTTTTTAGGAGGATTTGAAAATGAACAAGAAATGGCTTTTTTTGATTCCGGCAGCAATGATACTTGCCGGATGTGCGGTTGAACGACTGAACAATGTGATTTCAAAAGGAACGGACGGCATGGCTTCACCAAGTTGGGATGTAGATTTTGACGTACCGCTCGGAAAAGTTGAAGCGCAGCTTTCTAAAATTGATGAAGTAAACAAAATGCTTAATAACTTGAAATTTACAGACCAAAAATCTATCGCAAACAATAAAAATGCACTGATTTACGTTAAGATTGACGATATGGAAATCAACGGCAGTGATTTTAACAACATTGATGAAAATGTGAAAAAAGCGGTAGGTTCCGATTCTGTTCTGACTTGGCCGCTTCCTGTGGAAAAAATGAAGTCGCCTGAAATAAAAGATACATCCATACCTACAATTAAACTTGATTTGGATGATGACAACATTCAGGATATGATGCTTACAAAATTACAATCAAAAGACGGAAGCTTGAAAATAAAGCTGAAAATGCAGTTTGAAGATTTGCTCGGAAATTTAAGAGATGCGACAAGAGACGACTATTTCGATGATAACGGAAAACCTTATATTGCGATAGAAGATGTTACCGACGATTATTCGATACAAATTGGAGATAAAAAATTCTCCTTTAAAGAAGGCGTTTACGAAGGTGACAGACTTGTTTTTGAAACAAAAAATTTTTTAACCGATTACAATAACCCGGTTACTCCGACAAAAGCTTGGCTAAAAGATGGAAACGGAAATTTTGTTTACGAAGATGACGGAGTAACTCATAAACTTGACGACGTGAATTTTGAGTACAGAGTTTTCATTCCTGACGGAGCATTGAAAATTTACGGAAAAAGTTTTTCCGTTATCGAAAACGTTCTGGCTGATTATACGGAAACAAGCAGCGGTTCCCGTTCTGTAATGACTCGCAGCCGCAGTTCCGGACTAACTTCCGAAGAAATAAAAGCAAGGCTCCGAACATCTGGCGGAAATGTGACCGTTTTTGAAACAATGCTCAGCGAGGACGGCGTAACGCTTGAAGATGTTGCGTCGGCGTATAACGGCAATCTTGAAGATGTACTCACAGATTCCGGTTTGACTATAAAAGACATTATGACAAGCGAAGTTATTGCATCGGAAGAAAATATAGAAACTCTAGGAAAAGAAGACGGCGGATTCGGACTGTATAAACTTTTTGAGGAAACAACTCTCGGTGAAATCAACAAAGCCGGTAATTTAAAGTCGCTTGCAAATTTCTGTAAGTTCCACGAAAAAAAAGCTGTTAAGAGCATAAAGTTTAACTTTGAAGTAGAAGTGGATTTGGGAGATTCATTTATTATCACGGCAGAATTTATAAAGGATTATGAAATTACCGTTAATACAGAAGAATCTTTACCATTGTCCAAACTCGACAAAATTCTGGAAAACGGTACATTGGCAGCCGATATTTCACATAATTTTATGTGCGAGATGAAACTTAAAAATCCTAAAATCGGCAACAAAGTAATGACTGTTTCCGGAATTAAATCTGTCGAAGACGGATATTATGCGATTCCGGAAAAACCTTGCCGCATTTTATTTGACCTGAATGAAATGCCGTCAGAGGACGGCGGCGCAGAATTGGCACTTCTTATTCCGAAGGATAAAACTGTTAATATAGCTTTAAACCCTACAAAAGAAACCGATTTGTGGATTGACATGGTTTTAGGTGCAAACGGAACATTAAAAGTTTCTGTTGATGAAATCAGTAATTTGCTCGGAGGTGAGTAATGAGAAAACATTTATTTTTCATTCTATTCGGAATATTATTTACTACAGCTTTAAATGCGCAGTTCTATTCCGATTCGGCACGCAGTACTGCAATGAATGGGGCGCACAGTGCCGCAAGTTTAGACGGTTTTGAATCAATGATGTTCAATCCGGCCGGTCTTGCTGCCGGCAAATCCGTTTTCGGACTGCATATTTTAGGCACGCTGGGAATGAATGTTTATTCCAACAGCTTTAATTTAACTACTGCCATAGAAATAATGGAACAACTACAGGCGGGAGATGGCGATATTGAACATTTTATTGCAAATATGCGCAAACAGAATCTTAATACCGGTATACAAGCCGGCTTCCAAATGAATTATAATTTCTTCAAATTCTTTTTCCAGACAAAATATTTTTCATTAGGAGTTTCGGATACGCTGAAAGCACGTGCAAGAATGTTTATCGGCGATGATTTGTTTTCTACCGTATTTGATGAAGTAGACTTGAACAGAAAGCAGAGTTTGGGAACAATCGGAGCTGATTTAATCGTGTATAACGATTTAAGCTCAACATTTTCAATGTATTTGTGGATGTTGGAGCGCAAGACTCCGTTTCGTGGTTTTTATGTAGGCGGTGGTGTTCACCAGTATACACCGATAATTCATTCATCTGCAAATCTTTCCGGTAAGTTGGAAAAAGGTTCTCTTAATTCAAAGGTTGATGTAAGTCAGGTCGATGCAAATTTGTATACTTATAATATGGAATTGGATGGTAAAGTAAACATTGCTTCTCCGGCTGCTTTGTATTGGAATAAGTCCGGAATACCAATTGTTCAGGATTTTAGTAAAGGCGCAGGTATTCCGTTCGGGCTTGGTTTTGATTTAGGGCTTATAATAGATTTCAACAAATGGGTTCGCGCTGGTTTCAGTGTAACCGATTTGGGGTTTATGATGGCTCCTTCCACAGAATTTGAAATAAACAAAACTGTAAATATAGACTTGCAGGATATGGAAAGTGTCGGTAACGAATTCTCTAAAATACGTGATGATTTCAAAAGCGGCGGAATTGGAGGAACAGAGGCAATTTTGGCTCCGTTAGCTATGAGATTAGGTGCGACATTAACACCTTATTCAAATCGTTTTATCGAACTGGAATGCCCGATAACTTTTACGCTTACAGACTTTGACCTTATTGTATTAGGTTTCTTACCTACATTCGGCGTTTCTTCCGGTGTGGAATTCACTGTCAAAGCCGGAATATTCCGTATGCCTTTATGGACTTCACTCGGTTATTTTACATCATCGGGCATTTCAGTAGGTTTCGGAGGCGGATTGCATATAGGTGTTTGTCATCTTGATTTGGGAATTCGCGGATTGGAATCCCTGATGGCTCCGTCAAGCAGTTCGGCTTGGGGACGAGATGTCGCTTTTACGGCTCAGCTGTCTTTTCAATTAAACAAGAAAACCGAAAAGCAGGCTAAAAAATCAAAATTAAAAAAAGCAATGAGAAAAGCTGCACGCAAATCTTCTCCGAAAGCTGTAAAAGTGCAGGTTGACGGAAGTACTGCAAATATTCAGGCGGAAGAAAGTGCGGCTCCGGAAACTGATAATGCTGCAGAACAACCGCAAACAGAAATTAATGAAACAACTTTAGATTCACAGGAATCAGAAGAAAAAATTATGCTGATGCAATAATCGATAAAACTTGCATATTTGCCGTTTTATATGTCATACAATTTTGTATCGAGACATATAGAGCGGCATTTTTTTATTGAATAAGGAAAGAAATCTTGTTAAAACATTTAAAATTATTCTAAAGAGGAAAAATATGTCAATGAATGAAGCTGCAAAACGTCCTGACTGGGACAATTATTTTTTGGATATTGCGCGAGTTGTGGCAGAAAGAGCATCTTGTTTGCGAAATAAAGTAGGTGCGGTTATTGTCAATGATAAAGATATTATAAGTACAGGATACAACGGCGCTCCGAGTTATCAGAAGAATTGTCTTGAAATCGGCAGCTGTTACCGTAACGAACACAATATAACTTCCGGTACGTGCTTGGAACAATGTCGGGCAGTCGGAAGTCATGCAGAGTCCAACGCAATCAGTTTAGCTGCAAGGAATGGGCATTCTACATTCGGAGCAACAATTTATATTACCGGTCATTACTTTTGCTGCAACCAATGCAAAGCTTTGATTGCAAATGCCGCAATTAAACGTGTTTTGCTGGAAGACCCAAAAGGAAACATTCATGAGTTTTTTCCGGAACGTGATTGGATAATTCACCCGATAGATGAAAAATAAACGGAGGAAATTATGAAGATTGTGGATATTCATTCGCATACATTCCCGGATTCGATTGCTGAGAGAGCTATTTCAAAACTGGAAAAATCTTCCGGCTGCAAGGCAATAGGCAGCGGACTTCAAAAAGATTTGCTGCTTTCCATGCAGGCAAGCGACGTTGATATTTCAGTAGTGGCTCCGGTCGCTACATCGCCTAATTCTCATAGTATTAACTTAAAAAGCATTGCCGCTCGTGAAAAATTTGGTGACTTGCTTTATTTTCTTGGAGCACTTCACCCGGAAACACCTGATATTCCTGAAGAGATTGCTTTTCTGAAAGAAAACGGTTTTTGCGGTGTAAAACTTCATCCGGATTATCAGAATTTCTTTGTAGATGATGTGAAAATGTTCCCGATTTATGAAGAACTGGAGCGGCAGGGAATGTTTTTGTTGCTTCATTGCGGCGAAGATGTAAGCTTTCGTAATTCCGGCAGAGGAAATCCATCGCGAACTGCTACTGTTCTGAAAAATTTTCCGGAATTAAAAATTATAGCGGCACATTTGGGCGGATATTTGCGCTGGAATGAAACGTTGGAATATCTTGCAGGTTTTCCAAATATTTGGTTGGACACTGCATATTGCGCTTTTAAGCCGGAGCCGCAGATTATGCAGAAAATTATCGACACATTCGGGACAGATAAAATTTTGTTCGGCAGCGACTGGCCTTGGATGGAACAGAAAAAAAGTATTGATTACATTAAAAATCTTCCTATTACAGAAGTGCAGAAAGGCAACATTCTCGGCGGTAATGCACTGAAATTCTTTCAATAATAAAAATGGCTGCTGTTAATTACTTCAATCGGAACAGCAATTAACGACAGCCTTATTTTCATCTACTATTATTTATTCTTCACTAAGGAAAAGCCGAGCAGCTGTGTTGTAGAAATAATCATCTGCGACATTAGGCATTAAATCGTCAATTGTTTGCATTATTCCTCGGTAATATTTGAAGTGATCCGGACCGTCAATCGGCAGATCGGAACCAAACATTACGCGGTTTTTTATGCTGCTGCGAAGTGCTTTTACAGTTACGTCCATTGGGCACCAAGCTGTATCACAGTAAAGAGTAGCGTCTTTTTTTGTAATGGAATTGGCTATCATTTCTATGGTAAATTCGCAGTTTCCCATTAAATTTATATGATAAAGAACAATCGGAACTTTAGGATGACGCTTTGCCAGCATATAAATTTTCATTGGATCAGAAGTACCCGGCGCACTGTGGAAAACACACGGCAGATTATTCGCTTCTGCAATTTCTATAAATGGATCATATTGGGAATCATTCGCATCAATTCCTATCAGAAACGGATGAAATTTTAATGCGGTAAATTTGTATTCCTTTAAAACTTTCTCAATGTCATCAGGAGAAGATTTTCCGACTTGGCAGATTGCCGCAGCGTACAAAGTTCCTTCATTTTTCTTGCACATCTTAATTGTCTGTCGGTTTGCTTCCAATCCAGAAATTAGCGGCGCAGCTCCCTCGACATGATTTTCTGTTTCCAGTCCGGAAAGATTGGAAATCAGCAGCTTGGATATATTTTCCTTCTTCATAATATCAAGAATGAGTTCGTCACAATTTATGCGGTCCGGCCAATAGCCGTTGTGACCATGTATATCAAATATTTTTCTGTCAATAATCATAATTC
>JBNMHA010000041.1:0-21423 GCA_050872545.1 Spirochaetales bacterium
CACAGGACCGGGAGATGAAATTTTCACTGCAATTGCAGCTGCCAGCATAACAGGCGACAATATTATTATTCCCAACAGCGAAAACACAATATCAAAAAGCCTCTTAAACATCCTGTTAAACATTCCTTCCAGCGGAACATTTCGTATTCCTATCAGCGGAACTCCGTTTATTTCACGTATAGACGGATGCCTAGAAACAATTTGATAATAATTTGGAATCAGTTCCACATGAATTCCGCGTTTTTCGCATATATTGGTAATATTTGTAATCTTATCTTTTTGCGTCATCGGCAGCGTTACTACAACATTGTCAAATTCTCTTGCATCAAGCACATTTTCAATTTCCGATGTGTTTCCGACAATCCTGCAACAAAACTTTTTATATTCGTCAGACGGCTCAACTTCATTTTTTAAATCGCCGTCATCTAAAATTCCGGCAATCTGTATACCTAAAGTCGGTGAATGGATAATCATTCGGTAAAAATCAAAACCTTGTATTCCGGCTCCTATTAAAAGATACTTTTTGTTATTAATGCCGTGTTTGCGAAGCCAGTCAAATAATATTTTAAGTATCATTCTTTCAGGCATGAAAATACAGAAAGTCACTCCTGTAAAAATCCAGCAGAATTTTTTATCATAAGGATATAAACCGATTATTTGGCACAAACAAAGCGAACTTATCGCCAAATAAGCGTACATAATCATTGTAGCAATTATTTTTCTTTTGGAACGCAACCTAAATTTCTGCGGATACTCGGTTCTTTCAAGAAATAAAAAGAAAACAGCCATTAAAATGAAAAAAGTCAGAATCTCTTTTGATGTTACTCGGTAAAAATCTTCATGTGCAAATGAAAAATATCTTGCAGTGATGTAGCCTGATACAAGAACAAAAGCATCAAATAAAACAAAAAAGATTTGAAACTGATGATTATATTTCTTAAAAAAATCCACAAAAAATCCTTTCGGAAAAAGGTTACCGTAAGTGAGCAAATATTTATCAGAAATATAATCATTTGTCCATAATTCCTAAATCGGGAAACTGAAATTTTACCTATATAATGCAGCGTTCCACACGTGAAGCGACAGAAGTCGTTATTTCATAACTGATTGTACCGCAAAGCTTTGCCAAATCAGCAGCGTTCATTTGCGCATATTTTGATGAGCCGAAAATCCAAGCTTCATCACCTACATGTACATTTTCATCGCCATTGATAACCGTCAAATCCATGCTGATTCGTCCGCACTGCATATAATTGCGATTGTTAATTCTTACGGAAAATTTCCCGGACAAATCACGCGGAAAACCATCACCGTAGCCAAGTGCCAATGTAGCCAACATTCCGTCTTCAGGAACGATATAAGTCGCACCATATCCGACCGGCGTTCCTTTTTTTACATAGCGCGTATGAACAACTCGACTGCAAAGGTTCATTACGGGAATAAGTTTGTTTTCCGCTTTCCCGTCAATCGCCTGAGAGTAACCGTAAACCATCATTCCGGGACGAACTGCCGAACTGCCGGAAATTATGTTATTAACATCATCGGGTAAATTCTCCACACCGCCGGAATTACACAAATGATAAAATTCCGGATTAACGCCGGCAGTTTTTAACATTTCAAGCGACTGACCGAATATTTTTATATGCTTTAAAGTAGTTTCAATATCTTCATCACTTTTTGCAAAATGCGTAAATGCAGAAACTACATGCAGTTTTTTGCAACGTGAAAGTTTTTGTGCAAACAAAGCGACGTTTTCCCGATCGACTCCGAGCCTGAACATACCGGTATTCAATTTTACATGAACCTTAAAAATTTTATTTTCCTGTTCCGCAATTTTTTCCAGCAAATCAAGATGTTCCGCACAACTTACCGTAAGCCCGATATTGTACTCTAATGCAAGCTTCAAATTATCGGGATTCCATTCTGCACCTAAAATCAGCATTTGTCCTTTAATGCCCGCATGGCGAAGTTCCAACGCTTCATTAATTCGAGCCAGAGCAAAAAAATTTACGCCACACTCCTGAGCTAACCGTGAAACCAATACGCTTCCGTGACCGTAAGCATTAGCTTTTACCGGCAAAATAATTTCTTTGCCCGGAAATTTATTTTTTACTTCATTTATATTATGTTCCAGCGCATGAGAATCAATATATGCAACTAATGGATTATGATATTCCATATTTTACCTTCTGAATATTTTATTAGCCAAAACGCCAAGCATTACATTTTAATATCTTGCTTCTTTTGTCATTCCTGTTAATGATAAAAAACCTTATTTCAGACTGCAACGCTTTCCTGTGAAACCATCAAACTTTTCTGTTTTTGCAGGACTTCAACCAATCTATCATAAGCCATTCCGACAACCTGTTTACTTTCACGTACTCCGGCAACGTTGTCATGCGCCGTATGTTCAAGTTTGCGCAATATCAAATGTTCCAAATCATGAAACGCTTTTGAATTCAGAATTAACACATTTCCCCAATGCGGCATAGTTTCCGCAAAGTAAACAAGCAAAATTTCAAGTGCATTTAATGATGAAATATACGCACTTGTATTATTAAATTTATTCAGATTCAAAATCATTTTGCCAAACAATTTCGGAAGTGCGGAATATTGCTGTTTTTCATTAAGAAATTTCATCAAGTCTAAATCCTGATACAATTCTTCTTCACGAGTAAGCGACGTACCGACATCTAAATCAGTATAAATTTCTTCAAGAACGCCGCACGGAAAAGCTTTCAAGTATTCCAAAACAGATTCATATTCTGCAAAACTATTAAAAGAAGTTTTAAGAATAACTTCATAATTTCCGTAATTTTTTGAAAATACAAAACCACTGTCATTTTTTTCACATGCATAACCTTGTTTTTTCAATAAATTGCAGCTGTAATCTTTTTGCAGATTCACTTTTATTTTATCAAGAATTAAGAATTTTTTGATTTCATCAAGTGGCTGTTCCTGCTTATTTTGCGTGGCTGCACTTCCCATATCAAACACAACTTTCTGTTCTTCGGTACAATCTACAAGAATTACAAATTCCACATTCTTCGTTTTAGTTGTCAGTGCCTGCTTTCCACCTCTGTATTTAGTGTATTCGCTTGAAACTATATCCATTTTTCCTTTTGATGATAAAATGTCCAAAATATTATCAAACGGAATAATTCCGTCGGTAGAATAACTTATCATCAAATGTTCGGTATTTATATTGTCAATTAATTTTTTGAAATCAGCTTCCGCCGAAGACTTATAACAAAATGTAGATTTCGTCTTAGTCCAATCAGTTCTTATTGCAGATTTATTGGTTTTCTTTCCGTTTACAAAAATATTTTTGTTAATATCCGGCTTGTCATTGCGTGCAATCGTATTAAGCAAATGGTAATTTGAACCGTATTGGTGTTGATTATACGGCGGATCCAGATAAGCAATTCCGAAGCGTGTATTCTGAAGTTTTTCAGACAAAGCCAAACAATCTTCATTATAAACATAGCCTTTGCCCGGCAAAAGAACTGGTTTTACAAGCTGCAATGTTTTAAGAATTCTGCTTAATGCATCACCGTGAGTTCCGCCGAATCCTTGATGAAATCCTTTGAAAACGCCGGAAGTATTTGCCCTTGTAGAAGCTTCATACAAAAGAAGTGCCAGCAGCAGACTGTTTTCATCTTCTGTAAGCAATCCCATATTTTTCCACTTGGCAATCTGCGCTCTTATTCCATCTATGCGCAATCCGTTTGCGTGAGAATAAAACATTCTTTCATTTAAAATATCAGGATTTTCATCATCAGCCGGGCAATAATATTCGCTTATGTATCTGTCCTGCGACTCTGCATTATCAATCATATTAAGATATTCCAAAACTGTATCAATTCCGCCCAGTTCCGCAAAACCTGTTTCCAAAATTGACGCATCAAGTCCGACAAACGCTCGGTTAATCTGATATGAATATTCTTCCCAGTCATTACAGTGAACTTCAAATCCCAAAGATTTAGCCATTCTGGAAACAACTCCTGTTCCGGCAAATAAATCTAAAAATTTAGAATTGCTCTTTATATTGTGTGATGTATTTTTTATTCCTTCCAAAATCAGCGGCAATAATCTTCGCTTATTCCCCAAATAAGCAATAAGATGCTTTTCAACGTAATCTTTATTGTAGTCCATAGACCCTCCCCTGCTGCTAATTTCGGAATTCTGAATTTTTCCTTAACGTATGAAATATTAAAAGAGCAAAGATTTCATTTCAATTTTTCACTTGTCATGAGTAATTTTAGCTAAGGTCAAGAGCAAAAGGAGATACCGAAAATGAATAATAAGAAACAAAACGTTTGCCAAGAAAACTTAAATTCAGACCAAAACGTTTTGGAAAAAGCGTTTGAGCATTACCGAAAAAATGATTACGAAAAAGCGGAACATTTCTTTGCTTTGGCATTGGAAGAATATGATAACGCCGAAATTCATTACTATCGCGGAAAATCTTTTCTTAATCTGGGCAAGCCGCTTGCAGCAGTAGGCTGTTTTGAAAGAGCAAAAGAAACGGCTCCGGAAAATCAAGACATTTACATAGACGGAATAAATGCACTGCTGCAGCTTAATTTTCCGGACAGAGCACTGAAATGGATAGAAGACGCAATGCAGCTTAAAACAAAATCAAAAAAACTTTTTGCACTGAAAGGAAGTGCGTTGCTGCAAAAGAAAGATTATTTGCAGGCAATAAATTATTTTAGTTTGGCAATAAAAAACGGTGCAAGTTCAGCAGCAGTTTTTTCAGAACTTGCAACATCATATTTTTTGCTGAAAGATTATAAAAATGCGCAATTTTATTTCAATTTAGCATATCAAATTGCAGGAAATTGCAGCAACTTTGGAATAAACCAACGTTACTACGAAGCTTTGTCATTTAAAGAACTCGGTCAATACAAAAAAGCTCTTGCAGTACTGAATAAAATTCCCAATGTACACAAAAGCAATATTTTCGCCGAATTTTTGTATCTGCAAGGACTTTGCTATTATCATCTGGGAAAACCGGACAAAGCTCTGTTTTACATAAATGCTTCAATCGGCGAAAATCCCGAAATAAGCTGCTGTTACAGAGCAAAAGCAACTATTTTAAAACGCATGAATTTACTCAAGCAATCAATAGATTGCAGTGAAAAAGCTGTGCAAATAGATAATGAAAATGAAAAGAAAGAATTCATGACGCAGCAGCTTATACAAGAACAGGCGAATAAGCTTCAAAAAGAAATAGAACATTACGAACAAAAAACTGCATTTTATAACGAAAAACTGAAAGAAAATCCTAATAATGCTGCCTTGTACGCAAAAAAAGCCGCAGTACTGATAGAACTGCACCAATATCACGAAACAATTTCCTGCTGCAATAATGCACTGAAAATTAACCCGAAAGAAAAAAACGCGATATGGGACAAAAGTCGCGCTTTATTCGCACTTGGGCGTTACGAAGAAGCACTTAATTGTATTAACTTGGCAGATTAAAAATTTCCAGTACTTTGCAGTCAAGATTTTTCAAAGTAAAGCAGGAATTTTCATACACAGCATAAGAATGTTCGCTATTTTCTTTTGGTATTGATACAGAACCGGGATTAACCAAAAAACAGTCCCCAAACTTCTTCATTACCGGAATATGCGTATGTCCTTGTAAAAAAATATCACCGGGATGAAGTGCCGGAAGTTTATTTTCATTATAAATATGCCCATGAGTAGCAAACATCAGCTTACCGTCCAAAAACATCAGAAGTGAATCAGACAGAACTGGAAATTCCAGAACCATTTGGTCTACTTCCGCCTCGCAGTTCCCGCGCACGCAAATAATTTTATCTTTAATTTCGTTCAGCATTTGAATAACTTTTTTGGGGCAATAATCTTTCGGTAAATCATTGCGCGGACCGTGATAAAGCAAATCTCCGAGTAACAGCAGGCGTTCAGGCTTTTCCGCTGCAAAAGCACTTAATAATTTTTCACAATAATATGCCGAACCGTGAATATCAGATGCAATCATTAACTTCATAAGCTACCTCTTTATATTTTTCGCTATATATAAAACTTTTCAGTAGATATACAACGAGAAATTACCGACACCGCATAACCTTAAAATTTTATTGAAAATATAAAATAAAAAAGATATAGAATACGATTATTCGATAAAACAAATATTTTACAGCTTACACGACGAGTTAGTTCTTTCGGCAAAAGGAATTAACATAAAAATCACTGTACATAAAATTTGGAGGGAAAATGATTTACAGAGTTTCAAACCTTTTCAGAACCATGTCAAATCCATGCAAATGCTGCGATACTTGGCTCGACCATTGGAAAAACAATGCACATGAGGAAAATCCGATTTGTGCTTATGAAGATTGTCAGGAGCAAGCAACAGCAGGTTCTCACGTAGAAAGAGAGGGAAACGACTTTTTTTGGTACATAATTCCGTTATGCGATGAACATTTAAAAGCAAGAGAGCCGTTCGACATAAAAGGCAAGATGATAAAGATTAAAAAGCTCGACGGCTGCCGACGCAAATCAGTTTGAAAAATTGACGCAATGACTTACTTTATAAAAACAGCATGACCATTTTTTATACAAAAAGCTGCCTGCGAAGTTACGACATAAAAGCCAAGCTTCAAAAAGGCAGCTTTTATATTAACAACGTTCTGTTTTCGGATTAGGCTTTTGTCGTTGTTATTTTTTTTATTTTAAAGTATAAACTACACTTATTTTCACGACTGTTTATAAGAACTGAAAATCTTAATCACATAATTTTTATTTATTTCACAAGAATTAATCAGGAGCTAATTAATGAAATCATTAGGTATTTGTCTGGGGGCATCAACCGTTACCGCAGTAAAACTGGAGCAAACTGAAAGAAAGAAAGCGGAAGTTACAGAAGTAATATCGCGTTCGCATGAGGGAAATGCTCGCAAAACTTTTATTGATATACTAAATGAAGTAAAACCAGAAACTTTCGATAGAATTACAGTTACCGGACGAAAGTTTCGCGAAAATGTCAAACTTTCAAAAATTGCAGAACCAAATGCGATTGAATATGCACTCGACTACCTAAACCTTGACACAGAAAAATACAACATACTCGTTTCTGCCGGCGGAGAATCAGTTTTAGTCTATGAATTGGACAAAGAACATAAAATTACTCAAGTGCACATGGGAAATAAATGCGCTTCCGGTACAGGAGAATTTTTCCTTCAGCAAATCAGGCGAATGGATTTAAATGCCGATGAAGCAATAGCTCTGGCAGAAAATCAAGAACCGCATAAAATTGCCGGAAGATGTTCTGTTTTCTGTAAGTCAGACTGTACACACGCTTTAAACATCGGTGAACCGAAAGGTGCGGTAGTTGCCGGTTTGTGTAAAATGATAGCCAATAAAATTACCGAGCTTATTTCTTCAATCAAACCAAAAAACCTAATTATGGTCGGCGGTATTTCACGCAACAAAATTGTATTGAAATACTTAGAGCAAGAAGTTGATACACTTTATGTTCCGGAACAAGCGCATTATTTTGAAGCTTTAGGTGCCGCACTTTACGCACTTGACCATGAAACTGAAAAATATCCGGGAATAGAAAAAGTTTACGAAACAGGAAAAAGTTCTTTTGAATTCCTAAAAAAATTATCCGACTACGAACATCTTGTATCATTTAAAAGTGCAGAACACACAACGCCGCAAAACGGCAAACATTATACGCTCGGTGTCGATGTTGGCTCCACAACGACAAAAGCGGTTTTGCTCGATATGGAAACAAATCAAATTGCGGCTGATGTTTATTTGCGTACAAACGGAAATCCTGTAGAAGCCGCAAGAAATTGTTACCGTGAAATAAAAAAACAAGTCGGTGATAAAAAAATAAGCATTGACGCATTATCTACAACAGGTTCCGGCAGACAAATTGTCGGACTTCATGCATTTACTGAATGCGTAATAAACGAAATTATCTGCCATGCTGCTGCCAGTGTATACTTTGACAAAGATGTAGATACTATCTATGAAATAGGCGGACAAGACGCAAAATATACTTACATTGTCGACGGAGTTCCTGCCGATTACGCAATGAACGAAGCATGTTCTGCCGGAACCGGAAGTTTTCTGGAAGAGTCAGCTTATGAATCTCTCGGTATAAAAACTCAAGACATTGCGCCGATCGCACTGAAAGCCGAAAATCCGCCTAACTTTAACGACCAATGTGCTGCATTTAT
The DNA here is from genome assembly GCA_050872545.1 of Spirochaetales bacterium. Lineage (GTDB taxonomy): Bacteria > Spirochaetota > GWE2-31-10 > GWE2-31-10 > GWE2-31-10 > RGIG8597. Next base: position 8,223 of record JBNMHA010000041.1, read on the forward strand.
CAGTTCTGACATAAAAGTCGCTGCGCAAGAAGGAATCAACCGTGACGACATTGTAGCCGGACTGGTTTATTCTATATGTATGAATTACACAAATCGTGTACGCGGCAACCGTAAAACAGGAAAAAAAGTTTTTATGCAAGGCGGTGTTTGCTACAACAAAGCTGTTCCCGTTGCAATGGCGGCTCTTACTGGTCGTGAAATAATCGTTCCGCCGGATCCGGGTCTTATGGGTGCATTCGGTGCTGCCGTTGAAGCAAAAAAACGTCTGGAGCACAATCTTCTACCGCAGGGAAATTTTGATTTGGATACGTTAATTGCAAGAGACGTTTCATACGGAAAAACATTCCGATGTGCCGGAGGAACAGAACATTGTGACAGAGGCTGCGAAGTTCTTACTATTATAATAGATGGGAAAACTTATCCGTTCGGCGGTGCATGTAACAAATATTACAACATGCTTCATAAAGTTCAGTATGAAGAAGAAAACCTCGACTTAGTTGCAAGACGTGAAAAAATGCTGTTTGAAACATTTGCACCAAAAAATGACAATTTACCGGAAAATGCAAAAGTTATCGGAATAAACCGCTCTTTCTACACAAATTCATATTTTCCATTATATTCACACTTTTTTACAAAGCTTGGATTCAAAGTCATAACACCGGACAAATCGTTAAAAGAAGGTGAAGAAAGAGCGTTGGCTCCATTCTGTTACCCGATGATTTTGGCACACGGATTTTTCAAAAACCTTATAGAATTAAAACCGGATTACATTTTTATGCCTCACCTTGTTCAGCTGGAAACAGAAGGTAAATGCGACGATAAATTCTGCGGTCAAATAGGAAACAGAAAAAGTTGCGTATTCAACCAAGGCGAACCGTTCTCCTTAAAAACTGCATTTAAATCCGAATTGGAAAGCAGCAATATTAAAATGCTTATTCCGCTTCTTGATTTTTCACGCGGGATCGATTTGGAAGAAAATACGCTTTGCAGCTTTGCAGTAAAAGAACTCGGTGTCAACGGAAATGAAGCGCACAAAGCTTTCAAAGAAGCATTAAAAAAACAGCGTGATTTTTTCACCGAATGTAAAAAAATGGGACAGTCCGTCCTTGATAATCTTAAAGATAATCCCGAAAAAATGGCAGTTGTTCTGTTCGGGCGTCCTTACAATGCTTTTACTGAAAAAGCAAATCTCGGTATTCCGAGAAAATTTACTTCACGTGGCGTAGAAATTATTCCTTACGATTGTCTGCCTTTTGAAAGTGAAACATTTGAACCTTTCATGCATTGGGGAATGGGAGAGATGATTTTAAAAGCTGCACAGGTTGTACGAAAAAATCCTCAGTTGTTCGCTGCTTACATTACAAATTTCAGCTGCGGTCCCGATTCTTTCCTTGTTGAATTATTCCGCAGTGAAATGGAGGGCAAGCCGTCATTAACATTGGAACTTGATTCCCACAGTGCCGATGCCGGAGTAAATACACGTATTGAAGCATTCCTAGATGTTGTTAATTTTTACAAAGAACTGCTGAAACAAAATAAGTTGCAGCAGAAAAACAAAGAAGAAAATAAAGATGATTTTATTCCTGCTTGGGTTGAGGGCGAAGGTTTTAAAGCAAAACTACATTTATCCGATGGTAAAACAATTATGCTTGCCGATCCTAAAAAGAAATTTAAACCTAAAAAGCTGAAAGATGGCACTACAATCATTCAAGCTAATTATAAATTCTTATTCCCTTCTTTGTCACGATACAACATGGCTCCGGCAAATGAATATTTGAATAAAATCGGCGTTCAAGGTCGATTATCGCCTGCAACAACGCTTGAATCTATAAAATTAGGTCGTTCCCAAACTTCAAGTAAAGAATGTCTGCCTATGGCTATTATGCTAGGTAATCTGATGTCTTACATTCGCGATAACAGAAAAGATGAAAATGAAGCTCTTGTGCTTCTTCATGCAACAGATACTTCTCCGTGCAGATTGGAACAGTACTACAATGCTTTCAACAGTTACATTATGCGAAATAAAATTAAGAATTTCGGAATTTTTCGCTTAGATGACAGACAAGGTTACGCCGGTTTCGGTACCGGACTGCTTTTGACGTTGTTTAAATCTTTTGTTCTCGGAGATGTTTTTGAAACGATTAAAAGTGCAATGCGTGTGCTTGCGGTAAATCCCGATGAAGCGTTGGAAATCTTTGAAAACGAATTTGACAAAATTGTAGATAATTTCGGCGGAAGAGACCCGGACGGTTATTCTATGACTAAACGCTTCAAAGCGGCAGCAGAACGATTTAAACAAATTCCGCGCAAAGGCAATATAGAAGATGCAAAATTTGTTGTTCTTACCGGAGAAATCTACGTCCGAAACGACCACTTTGCTCGCCGTGAACTTGAAGTCACACTTGCGAAAAACGATTTTATTACTCAAATAGTTCCGTTTATGGAAGTTTTATTCTACATTGACCACTGTTTGAAAAACGATTTATCGGAAATCAACGTAAACTTGTTCCAAAAGATTTACTTCTTCTTCAAGTCCTTCTTTCAGGGAAAAATTGATCACCAGATTAAAGATATTTTTGCAGACTGCGGATTTTATCGCCCATGTTATGTAAATATGAAGGAAGTAATGAATGCGTCACGTCTGATTGTAAGCCCTAAACTTCGCGGAGAAGTTCCTATTACAACCGGTGCTGCATTAAAGTATATTCTTGATGGTGCATGCGGCGTTATTTCAATCGGACCGTTTGCGTGTCTACCGTCACGTATGGTAGAAAGTCTTTTGAAAACTAACATGAATCTGGTTCACAAAGCGGCTATTCACGGCAACAGACCGCTGTATCAGGAACTTGATAAAATGGGAGTGTCAAATCTTCCGTTCCTGTCTATTGAATCTGACGGCAATCCGTTTACGCAGGTAGTTCAGGCGCAACTTGAAATCTTCTATCTGCAATCTACACGTATGCATGAGAAAATTACTCAGGCAAAAAAGAATCTGCGAGACAAAGGAATTAATCCGGACAAACATTAACTAAATTTTGGAGCGTGCTGAATTTTCTTTTTCGGTGTGCTCCAAATAAATTTTTCCTTTCTCAAAAAAACAACTATATTTCCAAAAGAGCATAAAAAAAACTGACATATCATTTTGAATGACAATGTCAGTTTTTCATTTTAAATAAATAAATTGCCTAATTAAATTATTCAACATCAGCAGTTGAATCTGAAGTAGCATCAACAATGTCAGCTGTTGCATCAACAACAACATCGCTTGTAGCTTCTACAGGTGTAGTTACAGCTGGTTCTTCTGTAGTTACTGCAGGTGCTGCTTCTTTTTTACAGCTTACAACAGCAATTGTTAAGACTACAGTTAATAAAGCAATTAACTTCCACATCTTTTTCATTTTTAATGCTCCTATAAAAAGTTTTCAACTTCATACTATTTTTCATTAAAAAAGTAAACTGCTATATAGCAAAAAAATAATTTTATTCATTTGTACTTTTCTTTATCTAATAAAAAGAGTATTTTTTTATCCAAAAATCTAACAGGAAAGCCTCGTTCTGACCTGAAAGGAATCAATTTTTATGGAAACTTATACTTATAATCCAAAATCTCTTAAAGCAGAAGAATTTATCCAGGATGGAGAAATTCAAGACACACTGGCTTACGCCGAAGCCAATAAGAACAATATCGAACTTATCGATGAAATCATCGCAAAAGCTAAGCTGCGAAAAGGTTTATCACATCGAGAGGCTTCGGTACTTTTGGCATGTGAAAACCAAGAAAAAATTCAGGAAATCTTTGATTTGGCGCAACAGATTAAAAAAGATTTCTACGGAAACAGAATCGTTATGTTTGCGCCACTGTATCTTTCCGACTACTGTGTAAACGGTTGCGTTTACTGTCCTTATCACTTTAAGAATAAGCACATTGTCCGAAAAAAACTCACGCAGGAAGAAATAAGAAAAGAAGTTATCGCACTGCAAGACATGGGGCACAAACGACTTGCGATAGAAGCCGGAGAAGACCCGGTAAACAATCCGCTTGAATACATATTGGAATCAATAAAGACAATTTACAGCATTAAGCACAAAAACGGTGCGATAAGGCGTGTAAATGTAAACATTGCGGCAACGACAGTAGAAAATTATAAGAAACTAAAAGATGCAGGAATCGGAACATATATTTTATTCCAAGAAACTTATCATAAAGAAAGCTATCTGAAACTGCACCCTACCGGACCAAAACACGACTATGCATATCACACGGAAGCGCACGACCGTGCAATGCAAGGCGGAATTGATGATGTCGGTTTTGGAGTTCTGTTCGGGCTTGAAATGTACAAATATGAATTTGCTGCGCTTCTGATGCATGCCGAACATCTGGAAGCTGTTTTCGGTGTCGGTCCGCATACAATTAGCGTTCCAAGAGTAAAACATGCTGACGACATCGACCCTAACGCTTTCGACAACAGCATAAGCGATGAAATATTTGCAAAAATCTGCGCATGTATACGTGTAGCCGTTCCGTACACAGGAATGATTATATCTACAAGAGAAAGTCCGGAAGTCCGTGAAAAAGTTATAAAGCTAGGTGTTTCTCAACTTTCCGGCGGTTCAAGAACATCTGTAGGCGGCTATTGTGAAGATGAACGTCCGCATGATACGGAACAATTTGATGTTTCCGACCAGCGCACACTCGATGAAGTAGTAAACTGGCTGATGAAAACCGGCTACATCCCAAGCTTCTGTACCGCATGTTACCGTGAAGGACGAACAGGCGACAGATTTATGAGCTTATGCAAAAATGGTCAAATTCAAAACTGCTGCCATCCAAACGCTTTAATGACATTAAAAGAATATTTGGAAGATTACGCGGCTCCGGAAACAAAAGAAATAGGTGAAAAACTTATTGAAAAGGAAATTAACAATATTCCGAAGGAAAAAGTTCGTGATATTGTTCGGGAACGTTTGGTAAAAATAAAAAACGGCGAGCGAGATTTCCGATTCTGAAAGAAATAGATGTGGGTCAAGGCGCACTTAGATTATAGCTTTGACTCTTACACTTTGCGTTGAACTGCAAATAAAAAAGTACCTGTTGGAATTCAAAACTTTCCGAATTGAATTCCAACAGGTACTTTTCATTTTAATTTCAAAACAACTAAGAGTGCTGCTTCAATGATGTTTCTATAATCTCATTGAAATATTCGCGAGAATACAATTCCAGCGGAATACTTACTTTTATAGTAATTCCTTTTTCTCCAAAGTGTTCAGACTTGTCTTCCAATGAAATTTTTGACCTTGTATCGGCAGATATTTTAGCTAGTCCCAAACGAGATGTTTTTACCGCTTCCCCATTCTCATCAATTGAATTCTCCAAACGGTTCTTCATTATTTCAAAATAAGCTTCTTCCGGAGTACCATAAGAATTTATTTCTTCAATACCGTGCCGCAAAGCCTCAATATTTTCATTGATTTTATCAATATCATCACTGTCATAAGTATTTTCAATATAAATATTTAACGGATAATCATCATTTTTGTCCAACACTGCCGTAATGCAGTACTTTCGTGACGAATACTTAAAAGTATTTTCCAGCAGCTCACTTACCGCATTTGATATAAGACTCAAATGTTTTGTATACGGCAACTGCTTTTTTACCGAGAAGTACACAAAATCAAAAACTTCCATAAAGAAAGAATGCAGCGATTCAATGGAATAATCATGTTTTTTAATCAAATCCAAAATTGTATCATCTTTTTGATTAAGAGATGTAAGCATTTTCATGATAAAATCATCATATATTTTAACTCGTACTTCTTCTCCGTACAGCAATGCTTCCAATTTTTTATAAAAAATACGCGATGTTATTTCAACATTTTCCCATTCCTTCAGTTGTCCTGAGAAAGAAAAAGAGTTTTCCTTATTGGAAAAGGAAATATTTTTATATACATCTGAATAATTGAATATCTGCTGACGTTCGACTCTAATTCCCATAACATACCTACCGTTTTTATTTACTTGAAAGAATGGTGTTCTTTTAGCACACATTAAGGAATATGTACATTATTTTTATTCGATGTTTACTAAATATCGCTGTTTATCGGCAAAAAAATATTGTTCCAACCAATTTTTCCAACTTCAAATAGAAAAAAAGAAGTGGTATAGTTGCGCAGTTTTGTTAAAAAAATGACTTTAATAATTTATGCAGATAATTTGCCGGAAATTTTCTGCACCGTAAGGAGAAAAGAACAAATGAGAACTTATAAAAACAAATCAATCTTGATTATCGGTGCGGGAATGCTTCAAGTTCCGGCAATAAAAATTGCAGCAGAAAAAGGTCTTACTACAATTGTAACTGATTACAACAAAGACGCACCGGGAATGGCAATTGCAGATTTTCCGCTTGTTGTTTCTACCAGAGATATTGAAGGAACAGTAAGAGTTATTAAAGATTTCAATCAAAAACATAAAATTGACGGAGTACTGACTGTAGGAACAGATGCTTCCATGACGGTTGCAGCTGTTGCTAATGCGCTTAATCTGCCCGGTATAAAATTTGAAAATGCCGAAGCAGCAAGCAATAAAGTAAAAATGCGTGAACGCTTGAAAAGCAACGGAGTCCCGATTCCCGATTTTCGCAAGTGTTGGAATGAAGACGACCTACGCAAGGCCGCAAAAGAACTCGGTTATCCGCTTGTAATAAAACCGGCTGATAACATGGGCGCAAGAGGCGTAATGAAAATAGAAAATGAACTTATGCTCGAAACCGCATTTCAAAATGCCAAAAAAGGAAGTCCTTCCGGAAATTTGATTGTCGAACAATATATGAAAGGTCCGGAATTGTCTATTGACGCACTGATTTACGACGGTGAAATTTACATTACCGGAGTAGCTGACCGTATAATAGAGCGAGAACCTTATTTTATCGAAATCGGTCACGTAATGCCATCCGCACTGCCTGAAGATAAGCTGAATAACGCAATAGAAGTATTCAAAGCCGGAATAAAAGCATTGGGGCTTACAATCGGAGCTGCAAAAGGTGACATCAAAGTTACAGATGAAGGCGCAAAAATCGGAGAAATAGCAGCCAGACTTTCCGGCGGTTTTATGTCTGCTTATACTTACCCACTTTCTTCCGGAGTGAATCTTATTGCAAATGCCATCGATATTGCATTGGGAAATCCACCTGAAAATTTAGTATCTACAAAAAATTGGGTTTCTATCGAAAAAACTATTTTACCTGCTCCCGGCATAATCAAAGATATAGTCGGTGTAGACAAAGCATTAGCAATAGACGGTGTAAAAGAACTTTTTCTGCATGTCAAAGTCGGTGATGAAATTGCCGCACCTAAAAGCAATGTTGAAAAACCGCTGAACTACATTATCGTTCGTGAAACTCGTGAAGATGCTTGGAAAACCGTAGAGGAAGTAGAAAAAGTTCTTGCAATTGTAACTGATGACAAAAGGAAAATCAGTTTTCAGGAAATAAATAAAAAGGCAAAGGAAAAATTTGCCGGTATGTGTAATGTCTGCCCGGACTGCAACGGCGAAGCGTGCAAAGGTTTAATTCCGGGCATGGGAGGAATCGGCAACGGTGCAGCATTTATCCGTAACTGCCGGGATATTAAAAATATTATCATTCACACAAGAATGATTCACCCCGTAAAAGAACCGGACGCATCATGTGATTTTCTCGGTACCAAACTTCAGCTTCCGCTTTTAATTGCGCCTATTACCGGCTGTGACATAAATATGGGCAATCAAATTACCGAATTGGAATATGATGAAGAACTTGTTATCGGAGCAAAGAACGGCGGAATTATGGCATTCGTAGGCGACGGAGCGCAGCCGTATCTGTACAAAACCGGTCTGCGTGCAATTCAGGAAGCTGCCGGTCATGCTGGAGCTATTTTTAAACCACGCAGAAACCAGCAGGACATAATCACACGCCTAAAAGAAGCATCAAATTGCGGTGCAAAAATAGTCGGAATCGACATTGATGCGGCTGCATTCATTACAATGAAAATGACCGGACAAGAAGTATCCACAAAGACTGTCGATGAGTTAAAAGAACTTGTGGACGCAGCTGATGTTCCGTTTTGTGTAAAGGGAATAATGTCTGTAGGAGATGCTTTGTGTGCGGTGGACGCCGGCGTAAAATACTTAATAGTAAGCAACCACGGCGGAAGAATCACTCAAAACCAACCGTCATCGATTTCCATGCTGCCGGAAATACGAAAAGCTGTCGGAAACAGAGTAAAATTGATTTTAGACGGCGGAATCCGAAGCGGTGAAGATATATTTAAAGCATTGGCATTGGGAGCTGATTACTGTATGATTGGTCGCCCTTTTGCCGTCAGCGTACTAGGCGGCGGAAGAGACGCTGTAAAGCTTCTAATTGAAAAATACACTGCCGAACTGCAAAAAATAATGCTTCTTACTGGTGCGGCAACTATTCAAGATATTACCGCAGATATGGTATCTGCCGCATTCTACAAATATTAAACACTAGGTAAATGCGAATTTATTCCATGTTTCCGATTGCTTGACTTTTGATATGAAATAACTTATATACGGTTACATTGAGTGCCTTATAGTTGATATAAGGCACAATTATTTTCCTAAATATTCCATTTCTGCCCAAAAGGCACAAAAACAAACAATTTAAATTAATAGGGGTTATTCGTATGAGAATTTTTGATACACATTGTCATTTAGGTTTACTTTATGAAGATCCGGTAAGCCAAGTAAGAGCTATCGACGAAGCTAAACGCGGATTAGCCCTAGACAAAGACAAAACAAAACATGCAAATGTAATTGCTTTGGCAAATATCAGCACAAATTTATACGATTTCGCAAGCTGCTATAAAAACACAAAAAACATTCCGAATGTCTTTCATACAATAGGACTAAGTCCTTCTGAAGTTATGAATCCGGGAAAAGATTGGGAAGAAAAGCTTGATGAATGGCTGAATTACGAAAATGTTATCGGAGTCGGTGAAATCGGCTTAGATTATCATCACAAATACGGCAATAAAAATGACCAAATTGAGTTTTTTCTGAAACAGCTCGATATTGCGGAAAAACATGAGCTTCCTGTAGTACTTCACAACCGTGAAGCCGGTGACGATATGCTCGATATATTAAAAAGCAAAACACCTTCTAAAGGCGGAATTCTGCATTGCTTCAGCGAAAATTCTGAATATGCATACAAAATGATTGATTTGGGAATTTATATTTCATTTGCAGGCAATCTTACTTTCCACAACGCAACAAACCTGCACTCTGTGGCAAAAAACATTCCGCTGGAAAATATTTTGATTGAAACTGACAGCCCTTTTCTTACACCAAATGCTTACAGAGGCAAAAGAAATCGTCCGGTGTTCATTGTGGAAACATTGAAATTCCTTGCAAAACTAAGAAACATGCCCGTTGAAAAACTGGCTGATATTTTATTCAACAACAGCTTAAAAGCGTACCATCTGCGTCTGTCCGATTTGGTTTATTACGACACAGTGGAAAATGATGAAGAATAATTATTTTCATCCAATAAAAATAGGAAATCTTGATGTAGCCGGTAATATTTTTATCGCACCATTAGCCGGTTACACCAACCTTCCTACTCGCCTATTTTACAGAAAACAAGGTGCAAGTGTCGCTTATGCCGAAATGGTTTCAGCGGAAGGTTTAAATTACAATTTTAATAAATCGGTTAAACTGATAGATACTTGCGATGAAGATAAGTTATTGGGCGTGCAGCTTTTCGGGTATAATGCGGAACGTTTTTTAAGCGCATTTGAGAAAATTAAGAATGAAAACTTTGATATTATCGATATAAACTGCGGCTGCTCGGTAAAAAAAGTTATAAAGAGCAATTCCGGAGCGGCTTTGTTAAAGTCACCGGATGAAATTTACCGTACAATTAAAGGCTTAAAAGAATCAACCGACAAACCTGTTACATTAAAAATAAGAAGCGGCTGGGATTTGCAGAATATTAATTATCAGGAAGTTTATGATGCAGCCGAAAAAGGTGGAGCTTCATTAATTACTTTGCATCCTAGAACAAAGTCAATGCTTTTCAGCGGAAAAGCAGATTGGAAGCATATAAAATCATTAAAAAAATGCAGCAAAATTCCCGTAATCGGAAACGGCGATATTTTTACTGCTGATGATGCCGTAAGAATGTTTGAAGAAACCGGCTGCGACGGAATCATGCTTGCAAGAGGAGTAATAGAAAATCCTTTCTTAGTGGAAGAAATTATTGCCAAACTGACTAATACCACTTATATTCCGAGAAGCAGTGAAGAAAAGCTGAATGCCGCCGTTTCACACTGTAGAAGTTTTGAAAATTACATGCAAAATGCAGAGCGTGCAATAGCAGAATTCAGAAAGTTCTTCCACGGTTATGTAAAAGGACTGCCGGGAGTATCAAATTTGCGCGCAGCCGTTAATTCTGCTTCATCATCTGATGAACTGGAAGATTTAGTAAATTTATATAAAGACAGGGTACTGAAAAAAAGTTTAACCCCTTTAAACTAAAAAGAGCAAAGTTCCTTGACACGGTTAAATGTCCTGGATATAATAATTCGATTTTTTAATCATCTATTTTAAGGAGTAAACACATGAGCGAAGAAGAAAAAGTAGAAGTTTTGGTAGTTGCATCAAAAGTAAAAAATTATATCAAAACTACCGGCGAATTAAGCACATCAGCAGAAGTCTACAACGTACTTTCAGAAAAAGTAAGAGAATTATGCGATAAGGCTATTGAAAACGCTAAAAATGCAAAAAGAAAAACTGTTATGGCTAAAGATTTCTAATTTAGTTTTTTACACTTTTCTATCAGAAAAGCAGCCTTTGGGATTTCAAACAGGCTGCTTTTTTTATTGCCTGAACGCCACACCGTTTCAAGTTAGTTCACACTACAAACCAACTTCCTAATTATATAAGGTTTTCATACCATTCACGCCTTATCGTACCGGAGTATATTTTATTTATAATGTCGATCAAAATTTTTGCTGCAAGTACAGAATTTCGCAGTTTAAAAGAAGATGTACTGATTGCCATAAATTTTGCCGTCGAATAAAAATCCATTACAGCTGCATCTTCTGCATCAATTTTAAATATTCCGCTGTCAGCCCCGGATAGATGTTCACGGCAAAAAAATCCCCAAGCACCGACCGAATAGTACATTTCATTGTAACGCTTTAAATTTCCACATTCTTTACAGTACGAAGCTGCCATTGACTGTCCGTGCAGCACAGCAAGTTTGGATAAAAAAAACATCAGTGATTTCTCCAAACCGTTTTCCATATCGATAAGTTCTATGGAATATTTCATAAGGTAGTAATATTTTTTATAATCACTTGGTTCCATCGGCGTATGAAGAAGTATTTGAGAATAAAAGGAAAGCTGATAAACAGCGCGCAGATTAACTCTTACAATTTTCGGAGTGACAATATCTGCAACATCTTTCACACCGATAAGCCCGGTTTTCTTGTCTCTGCGCAAAAATAAACGCAGCATTGTAAAAGGCTGCGTTGCACTGCAAAATCGGCTTTTAATCTTCTGCGCACCAAAAGCAAAACAAGTTTCAATTCCTGCAAGCGGAGACAAAAAATGCAAAAGCCGGTTATAATCACCGTTAGGCACTGATTTCAGCAGCACCGCATCGGTTATAAAATGCCCATTTTCCCAAAGTTCGTTATTCAAAGCGAGTTTCCACTGCTCTTGCATGTGCCTCTAAATGTTCAGAACGCGCAATTCTTGTAATGTCATCACGGTAATGCTTCAATGATGATGGCGTAAACTGCAAATAACTGAAACGCTTTGTAAAATCATAAACTCCAAGCGGAGAAAAGAAACGAGCCGTTCCGGATGTCGGCAGAACATGGTTCGGACCGCCAAGGTAATCACCTACACTTTCAGGTGTAAATTTTCCGACAAAGACAGACCCGGCAAACTTCACTTTTCCCAATAGAATTTCTGGATTATCACTGAAAAGTTCCAAATGTTCGGGAGCCAAAAGATTTGCAAGCTCAACCGCCGTCATTGCGTTATCAGTCAAAATCGCCATAGCACGTTTATCAAGAGACGCAACGGCATTTTCCTTTGTATCGGTAAGCAGTGAAGCCTGTCTATAAACTTCTTCCTTAACAGAATCAATAAAATCTTTATCGGAAGCAATCAAAACGGCTCTTGCCATAGGGTCATGCTCTGCCTGACTCAACAAGTCACTTGCAACCATAGGCACATCTTCCTTTTTATTCGTATCTGCAATAACTGTAATATCAGAAGGTCCGGCTATCATGTCAATATCAATTTTTCCGTAACAAATCTGTTTTGCTTTGGCAATGTAAGCGTTACCCGGTCCGACGATTTTATCGACTTTAGGCAATTCCGGCAAACCATTAGCAGCAGCAAGAACCAAAGCGCACCCGGCACCGCGATAAACTTCCGTTATTCCCAAAAGCTGTATAAGTCGGGCAATTTCCGGTGATTCCTTAAAAGTTCTGGGCGGAGTAAGCACAACTATACGCTTAACGCCTGCAATCAATGCCGGAATTACGGTCATATAAAATGTTGACGGATACAATGCTCTGCCGCCGGGTACATAAACTGCGACACTATCAAGCGCAACTATTCTCTGCCCCATTTTATTTCCATCAGCATCCACCGTATCAAAACCGACTTCTTTTTGATGTTCGTGAAAAGCTTTAACTCTTTTTACAGCAGTCTCAAGGCTCTCTGATAATTCCGGACTAATTTTAGCCGCAAGTGCGTCAATTTCATCACGGCTTACCCTAAAGTTATCAGCAGTCAAATCAAAATTATCAAATTTTTTTGTATAATCTTGAACAGTTGAAAAACCGCTGCCGGTAACCTCTGCAAACATCTGACGAACAGCCTGCTCTATCGCCAAATCATCTTTTTCCTCTTCCTTCAAAAAAGAAAGAATATCATCACTTAATGTATTTTTATTGCCATTATCAAAGAACTGCATATCCTATCCTTGTAAATTATTAACAAAATCATCTATTCTGCGGTAATTTTGTCGGTACAAACTTGGGTTTGCAATCAACTTTACATGAGTTCGCCCAATTTCTTCAATAACAGCAAGATTATTTTCACGCAAAGTAGACCCGGTTTCCACAAGGTCAACAATAAAATGAGCAAGTCCCAATATAGGCGCAAGTTCGACAGAAC
>JBNMHA010000042.1:0-20941 GCA_050872545.1 Spirochaetales bacterium
ATAAAGTTGTTAATAAACAGGTTTGTGTGGAGGAAAGAAGCTTTTATAATATGCAGAAATAGAATTGAGGTCTGGTCACTTATTACATTTGTAGCAAAACAACTAGTCGACTTGTCACATAACAAAGTAGCAAAGTGCTCAGAGCTCAATCCCAAAGTGGAATTGAGCTCTGAGCACAACCAAAGAAAACAAAAAAGTGTACCCACTACGAGTACACTCTTCTCTATTTCCTAAAAAATTACTCTATTAATATTTCATATCTGCATAACCAACCCAGCCGTCACTGTCAATTAATGCCTTATCAAAACCTTCAAGTTTAAAAGTATAAACCTTTTCCATATTATCGGCTTTCAATGTAATTGTATTTTTTTCTGTATCTATAGCTGCAAAGGTTTCTTTTCCGGCAAAGTTAGCAAACATATCATCTACAACAGTCGCATCCATATTAATAGCAAGCATTCCGCAGTTATACATATTCTGGCGGAAAATTCGCGCAAAATTTACGGCAACTACAGTGTAAATATTATTCACTTCCAATGCCCAAGGCGCATGTTCTCGGCTTGAACCGCAGCCAAAATTTTCACGGGTAATAATAACCTTCTTGCCCTCAATGTCCTTTTTCGGATCAAAACCATCCAGTTTTAAATCTTCCAAAACGTAAGGTTTCAATGCAGCCTTTGTGATTTCTGTCAAATATTTCGCCGGAATAATTTCATCAGTGTTAATATCCGAACGATCTAGAAATAATACTTTTCCGCTGAAATCTTTCATTATTTTGCTCCTTTAAAAAGAGGTGACTGGGTAATCTTTCCTGTAATTGCCGTTGCTGCCGCACTTGCCGGGCTCATCAAATGAACCATTCCGCCCTTTCCCATTCTGCCATTAAAATTTCTGTTTGTTGTCGAAGCACAAACTTCACCGTTTGCCAAAACACCATTGCTCATTCCAAGGCACGCACCGCATGTAGGATTTGTAACACATACGCCGGCATCCATGAAAATATCTATTAATCCCTCTTTCAAAGCTTCCTTGTAAATCTTTGGTGTTGCCGGACTTAAAACACATCGAACATTATCGGAAATTTTATTTCCTTTAAGAATCTGCGCTGCAATTCTCAAATCTTCAATTCTTCCGTTAGTACAGCTTCCTATATAAATTTGGTCTACCGGAGTGCCTTCCATTTCACGAACTGTCTTTACCTGATCCGGTTTGTATCCAAACGTTACCATCGGTTCTAATGACGACAAGTCAAATTTGTAAACCTTTTCATAAACAGCATCATCATCACTTTTCCATTGTGAAAATTCTTTTAATGCTGCTTCCTTGCTTTCATATTCACTGCTGATGTGTGGCCACAAATAATCAACTGTCACCATATCAGGATAACAAATACCTGATGTTCCGCCAGCTTCAATTGCCATATTGCATAATGTCATGCGAGATTCCATGCTCATTTCATCAATAATGTTGCCGGTGAATTCCATTACACAATTAGTTGCTCCGTTTACGCCAATTTGTCCGATTACAAACAAAATCACATCTTTAGCATATACTCCGGGCTGTAGTTTTCCTGTTAATTCAAATTTTATAGTCTTAGGAGTCTTGAATGAACAAACGCCTTTCAAAATTCCTACTTCAAGATCCGTAGTTCCTACTCCGGCAGCAAATGCTCCGAACGCACCGTGCGTACAAGTATGACTGTCTCCCATTATCAAAGTAAATCCCGGACGAACAAAACCGCTTTCCGGAAAAATCGCATGGCAGACACCGTTACGTCCGACATCAAAGAAATCTTTAATGTTGTGGCGTCTTGCCCAATCTCTTAAAATTTTAGACTGTTCTGCTGTTTTGGAATCTTTTGAAGGTGTTACATGGTCTATAACAGCTTTAATTTTTGTAGGATCAAAAACTCTGTCTTTTCCGCGTGCTTCCAAATCTGTAATCGCAATCGGAGTTGTTATTTCGTGACAAAACACTCTGTCGAGTTTTACAACGAATGTATCATCGAAAGGCTTTTCTACTAAATGCGTATCAAAAATCTTTTCCGCAATTGTCTTTCCCATATTGCATCTCCTTAAATAATATTAAAGTCTCTGCAATATATGTTAAGCCTGTAAGCATGTCAAGCGCAAAAGGCGGCTTGAATTTATGCAAACCGCCGTCCAGACAAGTAAATTATTCCACTGCAAGAATTACCATTGTCTGATTCAAATGATGTTTGTAATACTGCTCGCCGTAACTTATAAAACCGCACTGTTTTTTCGTAAGTTCAAGAAGGTTGGAACTGTAGCGCGACCAAAGATTCTCCGACTTGAACTTCAAACTGCGCAGAACGCAATGAACGGAAAATATAAATGAAGGCTTAAATGTGATTGCTTTTTTTGTATTATTTAATGAAACAAACGGATCTTCCGGCTGAAGAAGTTCCATCTGAACCGAAGAACGAATTCTGCGGTAAAAAGTTATCGAATTATCTTCATTTACAACCTGCGGCGAAGCAATGAACAGTTCACTGCCTATGCGCTGCCCGATGGGATGATCCATAAAGTAATCGGACAAATTATTTTGGCTTATCCCAAGTTGATTTGCAAATTCCACAGCCGCCGGCAAATCATTAAATGAATTTACAGTACGTGTTGCATGATTGCAGCTTGAAACGTTGAGAATCTTCCCGGTCGGCTTATAAATATTTTCCTTTATTAAAACAGTACGCTGCTCCATTCGGAAAAATAAAACCACACTGAATACACGACGTTTGCCGATGTAAATATAAGTTTCCTTGAATTCCAAACTGTCGCCCGCACTTCCGCCGATAATCTTAAAATCATCGCTTATGCAGAATAACGAAGTCAGCATCAATTCTTCACGTTGAGACATTCCGTCGCACAGCAGCAGAACAAAAGAATTCGGACTGCCGGAAATTTTATTATAAGCATTTTTTAATTTCAAATATCCTTTACTCGGTGTCTGAAATAGTTCTACAACATCTACAATATCTGATTTACATGAAAAACCTGTTATCGCATTTTCAGAAAAACCGTACTCGGTAAATTCACCCGATGTAGAACACAGCACCATATTAGGTGTTGCATTTTTCCCGATTTCGATAATATTTTTATAATTGGAAAAAATTACATGCGTTTCTTTATTTTTTTCTGAAGTATATTCAAAAAGACTTTTAACATCGGTAAATGAGAATGATTTCATTTTATATTCCTTTTAATTATTCTAAATTGTAATTATTAAATAGTATACTTTATATTACTGCATATTGTTAGATAAAATGTAATATTTTTTATTTTACAAAATAGACTTTATTTCTGCGATATTTATTATGTACTCTTTTGTAATTCTTCTGTATTTATCAACAACTGTTCAAATAAATAGCTTTTTTATTTCAAGAAAATATTCTATATATAGATTTGCTTAATATAAATTATGAAACAGCTCAGCACAAAAAAGCGATTATTATTTGTAATGATTCCTATGGCGGTTGTTCCGCTGCTTTTTGTCTGCATATATTCTTTTAACAATTTATATCGAAGAATACTGCAGCAGGAACGCAACTTCTACAAGGACATTATCAATCAAACTGCTTCAAACATTGATTTTTATTATGACCAATACGCTATCTGTTTTATAGAAACCGCAAAGTCGCAGCAACTGAAAGATGTAGTGGAATATTCATGCACAGATACGGAACTGCTTCCGTATAAAGAATCACTTCTGCAGCTTGTTGCTCCGAAATTTCGCGGTTTGTTTTTCCTTATGGAATTGGATAAAACAAATAAACTTTCCGGCAAACCTAACAACTTGATTACACTGACTAACAACAATTTTGATGTACGAATCGACGATTTTATAAAAACTCCGGCTTATGATTACATGAAAAACAAAAAAGACATGAGTCCGATATTTTGCATTTCTTCCGCAGTATACGGAATGCATTCAAGTCGCCGTCCGCAGTTTTACTGTCCTGATTTTACAGAATCCACAGATAATATTCCCAGAATTATGCTTGTAATAGAAGGCAGAGATTTTTGTCATTCGCTTTACGAGAAAAACACGAGGTTGAATCTCGGCACTTTGTATATCAGAGATTTATTCGGAAATATTATGGATGTGAATCATCCGTACAAAGATGATTACTATGAATATGATGATAAAGAAAAGCGTTATATATTAAATCCGGGCGACGATCCGAACGACCCTTACGAAGAAATGAGCTTTGCGGAATATCAAATGCTTAATACTGATGCAGCAATTCTGAAAGTTCCGTCAGTTATCGAATTATCGGAAAAAACTACAGAAGCAGAAGAATGTGTTTCCGATATTATTTCATTCAAAGGAATGCGCTATCTTGCTTTAAATGCATTTGCCGAAAAGTCGCAGGCTCAAATCACATTTTTTTATCCGATGCGACAAGTTCTCTCGCCTATTTACAACATGATGGCTATTTTTCTGTTATTTACCGCTGCAATTCTTATTATTGCGGTAATCGTGTGCATTTATTTCAGCAGATATTTTACGCGGCCACTGAATGATTTGGTAAAAGCACTTTGTCTGGTGGAAAAAGGCAATTACGACGCTGAACTTGATCACTCGCACGAATTCGGAGAATTTATTGATGTGGGGAAGAATTTTGATTCCATGCAGAAGACAATAAGTACTTACCGAAATAAAATGGAAGAATTGGTAAAAGAACGAACAGAAGAACTTTCAAAAATGTATGACCAATTTCAGCAGGAATTGATTGTTGCACAGAAAATTCAGTCACTTCTGATTCCGACATCATCGACACTTCCCTTTGAGATTTCAGGAATGTACAAGCCGCTGGAAAAAATAGGCGGCGATTTGTACGATATTTATCCGATTTCACCAAAGAAATATATTGCAATAATACTCGATGTCTGCGGTCACGGAATTCCGGCGGCGTTGATCACCACAATGGCAAAATTATCGTTTCGCAGCAATTCAGAACGTTTTTCCGATCCTGCTCTGGTTGTAACTAATGTTAATCATGAAATGTGCGCTGTTCTTTCGTGCAGCGGAAATTACTTTACTGCTTTTTACTGCGTGATAGATATGGAAGAAAAATTGCTTTCTTACATTAATGCAGGGCACAATCCGATGATTTTGCTGAAAAAAGACGGAACAGTTCAAAAAATGGAATCACACAATGCAGTAATCGGTGTAATATCCGAGCTGACTTTTACCGCACAGCAGGAAAAAATTGATATAGGCGATAAAATTGCATTGTTCACCGACGGAATTACAGAGACAAGAAATTGCACAGGTGAACTCTACGGAGAAGACAGGCTGCTTGATATAATAAAAAAATACCCCGACAATACCGCCGAAAAAGTAGAACAAGATTTAAATAATTTCAGAGGCAACTTACCTTTTAAAGATGATTTGACATTTGTTTTACTAAAATTATTAAAATAAATAAATGAATCCGATTAAAATCTTTATTTCCCCGTAATTTTTCACAAACGGCAAAAAAACATTATAATCGCTTTTCAGAATACATCTAACGGAAGTTTTAATGAAAAAGAGTTTTGATACACAAATTAGAATTTTATTAACAGTGCTGCCTTGTGCGTTAATCCCGATTCTCGTACTTACTATTTATACAGGTTCAACTTTCTATAAAAAATCATTAAATCAAAACAAAGAATTCTATCGTGACATAATCTCGCAAGTAACAGCCAATATCGATTTTTATTACAATCAATATGCAATTTCATTTGCCGATGTTGTGCAAAGTTCGATATTCAAAAAAATCATAGACCGTCCGGAAATGACATCAATTGAAGATAAAAACTTTATGATTGACGGAAAAAATTATGTCAAAGCTCTTGAAGATTCTCTTGTATCGAAATTCAACGGCATTTTTCTCATGCTTGAACTAGGCAGAAAAGATACGCTGAACAATCGCTCGTACAAATATTTCTCCATAGGCTACAGCGATCAGAGTTTGGATATAGAAAAATTCAGAGAAGACCCGGTATTTAAAACGATGTCCGAGAATTTGGTAATGGAACCGATTCTTGCGACATCACAGGCTATAAAGAATCCAATAAATTTCACGCAGCCGATATTTTTCTTTCCTTACATAAGAGAAGGCAGCGACAAAATAGAAGATCTTCTGCTTGTAATAGAATCTCCCACATTTTTAAACAGCTTATACGAAAAAAATATACGTCTGAAATTCGGTACGCTCTACATGCTTGATCAATTCGGCAACATTCAGGAAAGGAATCATCCGCATGTCAACGATTATTATAATTTCGACAAAGAAAGAAACTGTTACATTCTGGAAGAAGGCGATGATCCGGACGATCCGTTTGAAGGAATGAGCTTTGCAGAATACAGAATGCTCAACACCGATGAGAAAATTTTGCAGTTGCCGAAGATTCAGGAACAAATACAAATAGCTGAAGAAGACGGCGAACCTAGCTGCGAAATAGTAAAATTTAACGGTAAAAAATTTCTTTCGATTGTATCAATAGCTGAAAATTCCCAGATGCGTGTTATTTATTTTCATCCGATTCGCCAATTGTCGAAACCGATAATGAAAATAATCTGCATTATTATAAGCGTTGCGATTCTTATTTCCGTTCTTGTTGTAGTCATAAGCATTATTTTCAGCCATTTTCTTACGCATCCGATCAAAGAATTAAACATTGCTACGCGAAAAATCTGCAACGGCGACTACAGTATTCTTTTGACATCAGATGATTTTTTTGGGGAATTCATAGATTTATCCGATTCATTCAATCACATGGTAGATACTATAAGCAATTACCGAAACAACATGGAGCAACTTGTAAAAAAGAGAACCGAAGAATTAAACCGAAATGTCGAACAATTGACAGAAGCCAACGAACAAAACAGACGTGAATTAATAATGGCACAAAAAATTCAGTCATCGCTGATTCCAAAAGTTTTCCCGGAAACAAGATTGCTGCAATTTTCTTCTAAGTACATGCCGATGGAAGCTCTCGGCGGTGACTTATACGACGTTTATCAGATTTCGGACAAAGTTTTTTCCGTGATGATTCTCGATGTATGCGGTCACGGCGTTCCGGCAGCGTTAATCACTACAATGGCGAAAATTTCATTCAATGCAAATACAAAAAAAGCAATAAATCCAAGCGATGTAATTTTTAATGTAAACAATGAGCTTTTTGATTCTATAAACGGAAACGGAGATTACTTTACTGCATTTTACGGCGTAATCGATATGGAAAAAGGAATGCTTTATTACTCAAATGCCGGTCACAATACAATTTTCCTTGCACATGCCGACGGAAGTCTCGATAGACTTGAAAATAACGGTCCGGTTGTAGGCGTTGTAAAAGATTTGCAGTTTCCTTCTGTTGGGCATTTGCTTAAAAACGGCGACAGACTTGTTTTGTATACTGACGGAGTAATAGAAGCAAGAGATAAAAGTGCCAGACTTTACGGCGAAGAACGCCTCATGGATATTATCAAGCAGAACATGAACACTGATGTAAAAAACTTTACAGAACATGTTTTTGCCGATTTACAATTCTTCTGCGGAAACAGCCCACGAAGTGACGACATTGCGTTATTCGCTGTGGATATAGTAGGAATTGAGTAAAAGCAAATGACAATTTTTCAGTAACCTCTTTTGATCAAGGAGTTTTTTTTGAAACGAACCTGGAATACTAAAACATATATTCTCATTATTGTGCTTCCGTTGGTAATTCTGCCGATTATCACCGTGTCAATTTACGCGACAATAAGCTTTTACAAAAGAACATTTGCGCAAACTAATGAATTCTATCAGGGAATAATTTCTCAGGTAACTACAAACATTGATTTTTACTACAATCAATACAAAAAATCGTTTGAAAGCATTATCGATAGTCCAATAATGGAAATGGTTTTGAATCGTCCGAAAATGACGGCTTTGGAAGATAAAGATTACACAATTGACGGAGTGTATTATTTAGACTTAATTAAAGAAAGATTTACTACAAAATTTAATGGCGGCGGTTGGCTTTTGGAACTAGATCGAGAACATTCGGTTGATAAAACTCCGTATATTTGTTCACGCATTGTTCATACAAATGTTGTTTTTGATGTAAAAGATTTAACAAGCGACCAAGTATTCAAAAAAATACAAGAAGACAAAGATTCTATTCCGATAATGGGAGCTTTTCCGTTTTTTAAAGGAATGAATTCTACTAACCGCATTATTTTTCTTTATCCGACTTACAAAGATGATACTTCTGAAATTGAATCTGTCATGGTAATTATTGAATCAAATGACTTTATGGCGGGATTGTACAACGAGAATTTCAGTCTGAAATTCGGAACTCTTTATGTAATGGATTTATTCAAGAACATTCAAGGCAGCAACCACCCTTCTGTCGATGACTATTACGAATATGACAGTAAGAAAAAATCTTACATTTTAAATCCGGGTGATGACCCGAATGACCCG
Organism: Spirochaetales bacterium; assembly: GCA_050872545.1. Taxonomy (GTDB): domain Bacteria; phylum Spirochaetota; class GWE2-31-10; order GWE2-31-10; family GWE2-31-10; genus RGIG8597. Next base: position 8,480 of record JBNMHA010000042.1, read on the forward strand.
TATGAAGGAATGAGCTTTGCGGAATACAGAATGCTTAATACCGACTCGCAGATTCTTTCACAGCCGGATGTTCTAGAACAAATTAAAGCTGCTGAAAATTCCGAAGACGCTTTGTCGCAGGTTGTTTCATTCAACGGTCACAAATTTTTATCTATTGTAGCAGTAGCTCCGATTTCAGGAATGCACATAGCGTACTTTCACCCGATTAATCAATTATTTAACCCAATTCAGAAAACGATTTACATAATTATTTTAATATCAGCAATTACTGCTTTTATAGTTATATTTGTCGGAATTTCTTTCAGCCGAAATTTCACAAGCCCTATAATCGAACTGAAAATGAGACTGAAAAAAATCTGCTGCGGAAATTATGAAGAACGATTGGAGCCAAATAAATTTTTCGGCGAATTTGTCACATTGTCCGATTCATTCAATCACATGGTAGATACAATGAGCAATTACCGAAACAACATGGAGCAGCTTGTTCAGGAACGAACAGAAGAGTTAAACAAAACAGTTGCGCAGCTGACAGAAACTCACGAGCAGAACAGACGCGAACTTGTAATGGCGCAAAAGATTCAGTCATCGCTGATTCCGAAAGTTTTCCCAGAAACAAGGTTGCTGCAATTTTCTTCTAAGTACATGCCGATGGAAGCTCTCGGCGGCGACTTATATGACGTTTATCAGATTTCGGACAAAGTTTTTTCCGTGATGATTCTCGATGTATGCGGTCACGGCGTTCCGGCAGCGTTAATCACTACAATGGCAAAAATGTCTTTCAGCAATAATGCAAAGAAAGCTAAAAATCCGAATAATGTAATTTTCAATGTAAACAACGAACTTTTTGACGTAATAAATGGAAACGGAGATTACTTTACCGCATTTTACGGCGTAATCGATATGGAAAAAGGAATGCTTTATTACTCAAATGCTGGTCATAACACAATTTTCCTTGCCCATGCCGACAACTCAATAGACAGACTTGAAAACAACGGACCGGTTGTAGGCGTTGTGAAAGATTTGCCGTTCCAGTCGAACAGCCACACGCTGCGAAACGGCGACAGACTTGTTTTGTATACTGACGGAGTAATAGAAGCAAGGGATGAAAGTGCCAGACTTTACGGTGAAGAGCGGCTTACAGAGATTATCCAGAAAAATATGACTTCAAATGTAAAAGATTTCACCGAGCATGTATTTGCCGACTTGCAGTCTTTCTGCGGAAACAGCCCACGCAGTGACGATATTGCACTGTTTGCAATAGATATAATAGGAATAAATTAAAACCGTAAAGCTGTTTTAATCAAGGAGCCTCTTTTTGAAACGAACCCGGAATACTAAAACATATATTCTTATTATTGTGCTTCCGTTGGTAATTCTGCCGATTATCACCGTGTCAATTTATGCGACAATAAGCTTTTATAAACGATTTTTTGTGCAAAGCAAGGAATTCTATCAGGGAATAATTTCTCAGGTAACTACAAACATTGATTTTTATTACAATCAATATGAAGTTTACTTTGAAGATGTTTCAAAAAGCCAAGTATTCAAAAACATTGTAGATAGTGAAATAGAACATTTTCGTCCTCTAAGGGAACTTCTGATTTCCAAAATGAGTGCATCCATTTACCTTTTGGAACTGAATCATCCGAACAAAAAAGCCGATTTGCCGTATCGTTTCAACCGTATTACCGAAAGTTTGATACAAATCGATGTCGATATTCTGCGCCAAGATGAAATTTTTAAAGCAATAGGAAAAAATCCGAGCAATCCTATGGTTATGGGTTCAACCAAAGCCGCAAAAGGCATGTCATGTGACAGAATGCCGATATTTTTTTATCCGTCTGAAATCAATGAAAACGGAGAGCCGCAGATTGTGCTGATAGCTGTGGAAACTGCTAATTTTCTGAACAATCTTTATAAGCAAAATACAAAACTGAAATTAGGAACAATCTATATTCAAGACCAATTCGGTAATGTTTTAGATTACAATCATCCTTATATTGATGATTATTATGAATATGATGATACGAAAAAGCGTTATGTTTTAAATCCGGGTGACGACCCGAATGACCCGTATGAAGGAATGAGCTTTGCAGAATACAGAATGCTTAATACCGATTCGCAAATTTTGTTTGAACCGCAAGTTCTTGAGCAGGCAAAAGAAGCTGAAAACGACAACAGCGTATCTGTAGAAATTATTTCATACAACGGACAGAATTTTCTTTCCATTGTAGCTGTTGCGCCTAATTCAAAAATGCACGTAACGTATTTTCATCCCATGAACCAATTTCTTGTTCCAGTTCAAAAAACGATTTACATTATTATTTTACTTTCGGTAATCACCGCAGCCGCAGTTACAGCGGTCGGTTTTATGTTCAGCAAAAATTTTACCAAGCCTATAATAGAATTGAAAATGCGCCTGCAGGAAATCTGCTGTGGGAATTATGATAAACGATTAAACAGTGATAAATTCTTCGGCGAGTTTGTTAATCTGTCCAAATCATTCAATCAAATGGCAGATACGATAAAAAACTACAGATACAACATGGAACAGCTTGTTCAGGAACGAACAGAAGAATTAAACAAAACAGTTGCGCAACTGACAGAAACTCACGAGCAGAACAGACGCGAACTTGTAATGGCACAAAAAATTCAGTCGTCGCTGATTCCGAAAGTTTTCCCAGAAACAAGACTGCTGCAATTTTCATCCCGATATATGCCGATGGAAGCTCTCGGCGGCGACTTATACGACGTTTACCGTATTTCAGATAAAGTTTTTTCCGTGATGATTCTTGATGTATGCGGTCACGGCGTTCCGGCAGCGTTAATTACTACAATGGCAAAAATGTCTTTCAGCAGCAACACAAAGAAATACAAATCGCCCAATGAAATTGTTTCTCATGTAAATCAGGAACTTGCTGAAATTTTGGAAAACAGCGGAAACTTTCTTACTGCGTTTTATGCCGTGATTGATATAGAAAATGAAATTATTTCTTACACTAATGCCGGTCACAACATTATATATATTCTGCATAAGGATAAAACAATTTCTTGCCTTCCGAGTTGCAGCCCGATAATCGGTGTTGTGAAAAATCTTGAATTTACTTCATGTTCCGAAAAACTGCATTCAGGCGACAGAATTATTTTGTATACGGACGGCTTGATTGAAGCACGCAACGCACATGGGATAATGTTTGATTCGCACAGGCTGCTTGATGCAATAAAAATACATGCCGATGAAAATATTCATCCGTTCGTAGAAGAACTTTGCGGTTGTCTGAAAGAGTTTCAGAACCAAGCCCCGGTTACTGATGACATTGCACTTCTTGTCATTGATGCAATTTTTCAGATTCAAACGACTGTCCGATAAGTAAGTTGCAGGCTTTACTTATTGGACATTTTTTTGCCCGGAGTTGCCCATACCTGTATCCTAAAACAGAATTGAGGTCTGACACCTTAATTTACTTCCACCCAGACCTGTATTCCAAAACAAAATATTTATGGTAAAAAAAGTAAATAAAAAATTGATTTAATAATTCTGCCCGGAGTTGCCCATACCTGTATCCTAAAACAGAATTGAGGTCTGGCACCTTAATTTTACTTCCACCCAGACCTGTATTCCAAAACAAAATATTTATGATAAAAAAAGTAAATAACAAATAGATTTAATAATTCGCAACAAAATTTTACCGAAAGCACATTTAAAATTTTATAATCAAAAGCTATGAACTATAATTTGAACTATGACATTTCCGCTCTTATAATTCTCTTATTTTTCTTTTTTATCTATTCAAAAAGAAAAAAGATTGCATTAAAGCAAAACAGAGTGTTTCTGATATTTATGAGTACGGTAATTGTAAGCTGCGGCTTCGATATTTTCGATGTACTCATCTCCAGAAAAACATTAACGCTGCCGTACAACATGCGTGTATTCAACGCATTTTTGTATTACCTGTTTCACATCAGCATTCCATTTGTTTACACAAACTATATTTTGTCAATCGCCGACATAGGAAACAAAAAAAATCGTCATATTTTCAAACTAATGTCTTCAATTCCGCAGACTCTTATTCTGCTGATAATGCTTTTTAATATCTCATCATCGAATATTTTCTTCATTGTAAAAGATGAATATTACCATGGCTCATTCTTCTGGATGCTCTACGCCAATGCCGCAATTTATATGATAATTTGTACAATTTACATTATATCCGCACAGCGTATGCTTCCTGCTAATTTATTGTCCGTTCATCTGCTTTCCGTCGGGCTTGTAGCTTTTGCTTCAATACTGCAAACGATTTATCCGAATCTTTTTGTTCAGAACTTCGCAATTGCAGTCTGTATACTTACCTTTTACGTACTTATACAAAAACCGGAAGATGCGATTGACCCACAGCTTGAAGTTTTCAACAGCAAATCTTTCGCTAAAGTACTGGACATGAATCACAGAAGAAACACCGAATACACGTTAATAGTATGCCACATCGAAGATGCACGCTTAATTAACCAAATGCTCGGTACGGCAAAAATGGATTTAATCCTGAAAAATATTGCTGCATTTCTGGAGAACACAAGCAAACAATGCGTATTCTACTTAGGCTCAAGCACATTTGTTATCACTGTGTATTCAGGCAGAAACGAATCTTTCAGGCTGCTGCAAACTATCGAGAAAAGATTTGAAAAACCTTGGTCTGCCGGTGAAAACAGTATTTCCGTTTCAATACGTTTGATGGACATTCAGCTTCCCGATGATATTCAATCTATCAGCGATGTTTATAATTACATCGATTACCTTAAAGAACTTGATAATCGGCAGAAGTGGATTGTATCGGCAAGAAATGTAAATTTGCAGGATAAAAGAAGAAATATAGAAATTGAACAATGCACACGCCGTGCGCTTGATGAGCATAATTTTGAAATGTACTACCAACCAATTTACAATGTTCATACCGGGAAAATAGAATCTGCCGAAGCTTTAATACGTCTGCGAGATCCTGAATTCGGTTTTATCTCACCGGCAGACTTTATTCCGTTAGCAGAACGCACAGGATTAATACTGCGAATCGGAGATTTCATTACAAGCTCAATTTTTTGTTTCATGAAAAATAATGATTTGCAAACATTCGGAATCAAATATATTGAAATGAACTTATCGGTAATACAATGTATGCAGGAATCATTTGCACATGACTTCATAAGCAAAATAGAAGAATACGGAATTAAACCTGAAATGCTGAATCTCGAAATCACGGAAACGGCAGCTGTTAATTCTCCGAAAATATTAACAAAAAATATAACATCTCTAAATCGCCGCGGTCTGTCATTTTCACTTGACGATTTCGGTACAGGTTATTCAAATATTCGTTCACTGCTTGACCTACCGACTGACATTATAAAATTTGACAAATCAATGATTGATACAGCTACTACCGATGAAAATGGGCGATTGGTAATGAAAAGTTCAATTGTAATGGCAAAGAATTTAGGCAAACATATTGTCGCCGAAGGAATAGAAACCGAAGAGCAAATAAAATTGTTTACCGCAATGGGCTGCGATTACTTTCAAGGTTACTATTTTTCCCGACCGCTTCCGGCGCAAGACTTCCTATCCTTTGTGCGTAAATTCAATTTCCGTGATGTTTACAACGCAAACAATGCTTAAAATTCTGACAAGCTTCTGCCAAGTACGGAAATGACAGTTTTTAAGCAGACCGAAATTCAGCTGCGGTCATTATATTCAAACATAAATTTAACAAACTGCTTAGGTTCTACCGGACATGAGAAATAATATCCTTGTATTAAATCAACATTCAGTTCTTTCATTCTGTTCAGTTGTTCGACATTTTCAATTCCCTCCGCAACAATCGCCATATTAAGACTTTTTATCATCCTAACTGCGAATTCCAGTGCAATATTTCCCTTTTCACTGTCAAACGATGCCCACACTATTGATTTATCGAGCTTCACAGCGTGCAGAGGCAGCCCGATTATATAACTTAAATTGGAATATCCGCTGCCATAATCATCAAGGTAAAAATTTGACGACTTTTCTATAAGCTGCGACATATTCTCAAGCAGAACTTCCTTAGAATTCAGCATAGTTGTTTCGGTAATTTCAAAATTTATAAAACCGGGATCAATCTCGTACTTATCCATAATAGCCATTAAATCCCCGGCAAGCGACTCCTGCATACATTGGACAACGGAAAGATTTACTTCAATAAATTCTATGCCTAAATCTTCCGGATGAAAATCCTTAATAAACTTGCAGACTTTTTCAAAAACTTTCATCCCAATTTCCAATATCAGTCCATTTTCTTCCGCAATTCTGATAAAAGTTTCCGGATTAATAAAATTTCCCACTTCATCTTTCAAACGAGTCAAAGCTTCTGCCGATACAATTTTATCCTTTTCAAACGAATAAATAGGCTGATAATAAACGTCAAATCCGTCATTTTCCAAAGCCCATTGCAGCCTTTTTTTCACATTGACAATTTCTTTATGCTGTTCAATCAATTTTTTATCTACGGTAATAAACGTTTTACCCGGATTGCGTTTCGTTTGCAGATGAATGTAATTTTTTATCCGTATCAAATCCTGTGCATCAGAAAACAAACTGCTGTCCGGATATGTGCAGTAGCTTACAGAAAGCTTGATGTTTGCATCTGCCACCGAAAACGGTTCGGTAAAACGGCTGCTAATTTTCTCAAGGAGTTCTTTATTTTTTATCTGTGAACTTACAATTATGAAATTATTCGCTTCCATTCTGAAACAAATACTATTGTCTATAGTGTGAAGAAAATCGGTAATCGACAAAAGCAAATCAGTTTTATTGCTATTTCCGAATATATCTGTAATAGAATCCAAATCATTTATATAAAATGACACCATATTAAAAGGTTTGCTGCGGACAAACATCTGCGTTATGTATAAAGTCCAAGCATGTTCATTGTTAATTCCAAGCTCCATATCAGTCCGCAGGTACGGATTTTCTATAAACAAATAAATTATCATTACAGCAGCGGACATTGCAAAACCTACAAGAAGCAACTCATTGTGCCTGAATTGAATCAATGCGGATATCATAAACGACAAAATTATCACAACTACAGGCTGCTTTCTGGCAAATGAAACTTTGCTGCGAAACAGAATAAGCATTACAAGGCTAAGCGTCAAAAATGACAAACTGCAAATGTACGTCATCAGAACCGCCGGACCGTAAGAATAAACAACCTGATTCTGCAAATCAAAAAAATAGTAAATCGGCAGAAAAAAATAACTGCACAAGATGACTGCCAAAAGCACAAAAATAATGCGAAATCGTTTTCTCATTTTCTTGTCATGCAAAAATAAATCCGCAAGCAAATAAACAAGCGTCATCAGTGCAATTATTATTAAATTTATCAAGTAAAGCTTTGCGATTAAATCTGTCACAAAAGGAAATTTGTCTCTGTGTGCAATCGCAAAAACAGAAGAAATATCAAGCAAAAGCCCGGACAGCACAAGCAGCAGAAATACTTCAAAAATTCTTTCCGTTATAATCCACTTTGTACGTCTGGTAAAATGAAGCCAAGTAATAAATAAAACAATCACCAAGCCTGATAACTGAAATTGAATCATAGAAAACATTTTGCTTCTCCTGTTTTCATGTAAGTAAAAAAATCGTGTTTCTACCTTATTAATAGATTATATACTGCGAATCAGAAAGCCACTTTTGCAATCTGCAAAAAAAATTATCTCGACCAGCTTTTCATCAATTCCCAAAGCTGACCTTTTATCCCTTTTTTGCGCATTCTCTCAAAAAGTTTCATATTAACGCCTTTTTCCAATCCGGGAACAATCCAATTTTTGCGTGTGGAACAAGCGTTAAGCAGATAATCGATAATTTCATCTTTAACTGCCGGTGAAATGTAAAATTCCGGTTCTATTCCTACATCGTCAATACCAACATCATCGAGAATCGGAGTATTCGGATACAATCTGACACCGACAAATCCTATAATGGAATCCGGGTCTGACGTATCAATATTTTTCACAGTTTCGGCAAGTGTCTCCATAGTTTCACCCGGTCCGCCGAATATCATTGAATGATTATATTTAATATCGTATTTGCGGCATAATTCACAGCTGCGGAAAATATCATCAACGGTAAAAAACTTATGGTAGCCTTTCAGAGTTGTATCGCAAAATGCGTCCGTTCCCAAATCCATTGATGTAAGACCGGCAGTTTTACATGCTGCGGTAAATTCATCGGTAAAAATCGGCGCAAAGAAGCCCGTCCATTGGATTTTAAGGTTTCGGCGGACAATTTCATTTATTATATCAATTGAATATTTTTCAGGATGATTAAAAACGCTGTCTACAAAATAAAAATGGCGTACATCGGCAGTTTCTGTCCAATGCTGAATTTCATCAACAATATTTTTCGGGCTGCGAAGTCTGTATTTATGCCCTTCAATAGTCGGATATGTACAATACGAACAGTCAAACGCACAGCCTCGCTTTGTCTGAATATTTATACAGCCGCCTTTTTGGTAATATCCGGCAACATCAAATCCATTGCGTGACGGAAATGTATCAAAGTTAATATCTTTAATCTCCGTCGATTTTATAATCGTTTCCTTTTTCACACTTCCGGCTTCAATCTGTTCCAGCAATGAAACGAAACTGTACTCACCCTCACCTGCAATTCCGTAATCGGCTCCAAGTTCATTCAAAAAATACTCCGGAAAAATCGTATAAGCCGAACCGCCGACTATAACTTTCGCGTTGCAATTTTCACGAATCACTTTCATCATCGACTGATAATAAGGAAGATAATTTTCTGCAATCGGAAAAGCATTATTATCAACATTACGAATCGAAAAGCCAACCACATCCGGCATAAAGGCTTTTATTTTTTCCTTAAACGCTTCCTGCGGATTTTCCTCAAAACACGCATCAAACACCTGAACATTGTATTTACCGGCTGACTCCACAGCATGTGCAATATAAGAAGCACCAAGTGGAAATACCGGGTCGGGAAATTTTTCCCTATTTACGGCAGTAATCAAAACTTTCACAATTTTCTCCTTTATAAATTAATTGTATTCTCAAAATTTATTCAATAATTCCAAAAGCTCGTTTGGATAAGAAATCAGGTTAGCAGCTCCATTATCCAACAATTCTCTTTCCGTTCTAAATCCCCAAGTCACACTTATACAGTCGATTCCCGCATTTTCCGCAGTAAGCACATCAACTTCGGAATCTCCCACATAAACTGCACTCGATTTTTCGCTGTTAAGCTGCCGCAGCACATTTTCTATTCCGTCCGCAGCCGGTTTTCGCCTCATTCCGGGTTGGTCTCCAGACATTACGGTAATCATGCCGAAATATCTGTGGCAAAGTTCTTTCACAGCTTCAATGCGTTTGTTTGAAACTACTGCAAGCTTGTAATTCAACTTCACAAGTTCTGTCAACATCTGCATAATTCCGTTATATGGCGCAGTTTTTTCGTTGCAGTGTGCAAAATAATATTCGCAAAAATATTTAAATGTACTTTCAGTCATTTCATCGGAAGTACCAACCGGAACAGCACGATTGACAAGCATACGCATTCCGTTTCCGACAAAGCACCGTACTTCTTCCAATGTACGTTTAGGAAACTTCATGTATTCCAATGCAGCATTTACGCCGTCAGCCAAATCATCAAGCGTATTAAGCAACGTTCCGTCAAGGTCAAAAATCACTGTATCTTTCATCATCGGCAGCCTTCTATCATTATCAGGAATTCGCCTTTATTTTTATTGTCACGTGCTAATGCTTTCAAAATCTCTCCGGCATTACCGCAATAAACCGCTTCATCCGGCAAAGTTAGATTAAACGGAAGAACAATGCTGCGCTTCGGAGCAAAATTCTGCATTAACTCAAGAATATTTTTAAGCCTGTAAGGTGTTTCCAGCAGAATAACCCATTCTTTGCGCTTCAATAGCTTCTTTAAATCTTGTTCGCGCAAACCTTTCTTTTGGGAAATAAATCCGGCAAAATAGAATGAACGAATCTCGAAAGGCGACAACGGCAGCGATGTTATAAGAGAATTCGCTCCGGGAAGTGAAACAAGCTTAATGTTTTTTTCGGCAACATAGCGCAGCACAGGGAAACCGGGATCTTCAAATACCGGAGAGCCGCAATCGGAAACAAGTGCGCCTGTTTTACCAGCAGATAAAAGCTCATCCAATCGTTCCATACAGCTTTCGGAATCCCTACGCTGACATTCAATCCATTCTTTCACTGGAATCTGTAGGGCTGCTGCAAGTCTTATGTATTCCTTGTGATGTTCACAGACAACAAAATCAACCTCTTTCAACACACGAACTGCCCGCAGCGTTATGTCCTCTGGGTTTCCCAAAGGTGTCGGCACTATGTAAAACTCCATTTCATCTCCTGATAATTTTGTCCAAACATAGCATAAAAACAGTATTGCTGCTGCAAGAAAGGCAAAAAAAATGTTGGGGACAGACCCTAATTCTAATTCGGGATACACAAAGCAACTGTGGAGATTTGGGGACAGACCTAAATACTAAATTAGGCAGATATGGAAATAGGTTTGGTGCCAGACCTCGATTCCATTTTGGTATTGCAACAAATTAAATAAACATACTTGACTTTGAGCTTGCTCCATAGTGTAAAAGCAGACGAATTAGAATATCAAAGCCGGAGCCAAAGATGGAAAAACTTGATTTACTAAAAAATTATCTAAAGAAACTCGGAAGTGTTGCGATTGCTTTTTCGGGTGGCGTAGATTCAACTTTCCTTGCTTGGGCTGCACATGAGGCTCTTGGAGAAAATGCGGTAGCTGTTACGGTTTCATCTTGTTTTGTGCCGAAGCGTGAACTTGAGCAGGCAAAAAACTTTTGTAGGGAAAATAAAATCCGTCAGATTATACTGGAAATGAATCCACTTGAAATTGAATGTGTTGCGCTAAATCCCAAAAACCGCTGCTATCTTTGCAAGAAAAAGATTTTTGAAAATATAAAGCAAACCGCCCTTACCGAAGGTTTTTCCTTTGTTGCCGATGGTACAAATGTTGATGATACCGGAGATTTTCGTCCCGGACTTGCAGCACTTTGTGAACTTGAAATAAAAAGCCCTTTGCGTGAATGCGGTTTTTCAAAGGCAGAAATCAGAGAAGCGTCAAAGAATGCAGGGCTTGAAACTTGGAATAATCCGTCATTCGCCTGCCTTGCAAGTCGTTTTGTTTATGGAGAAGAAATCACAAATGCAAAGCTTGCAGCCGTCGAAAAGGCAGAAGATTTTCTTCTCTCAAAAGGTTTTAGTCAAATTCGTGTAAGAGTTCATAAAAATTTGGCACGCATTGAAGTACTTCCCAAACAAATGGAAAAACTCTTTGCAATGCGCAATGAAGTCGACCTGAAACTCAAAGAAATAGGTTTCGATTTTGTTACAATGGATCTGCATGGTTTCAAGAGCGGCTCAATGAATGTGTAGATAATACAATGGGGACAGTCCCTGCGCTCCTGTTGTTGGGGGTGTCAGACCTGCATGCCAAAATAGTATAACCCCCCCCCTTAGTTTCTTTTGGTTATCTGTTTGGTTTTATTTATTCTAAACTAGAATCAAGATCTGACACCGTATATCCGCAAAATTGGCATTTTTTCCAAACCTAACAGTCAAAGCAAAGAAGAATTACAAATAATCAGCGTAAATTTGCAGACAGTTCGCCTATGAAGCTATTCAAAAAGTATGAAGCATAGTGATTATTGAGCTAGTCGAAGCTATATATGGTAGTTTCGGCATAATCAAAAACTAAAGTTTTGACTTGCTCAACCACCGAAGAAATTACTTATTAAAATTAAGCATAAAAATACCGCAATCGAATAAAATTAGTAATTCAAATGCGTTAATTTGTAATCAAGCCGTTTTTAGCAGGTCAAGGTCTGTCCCTGTTAATCCAGCGAGTAATTTCCATCGCCAATATCTTCCCAAACCTCGTAAAATGGGTAATCTTTGGCACGTTTCACAAGCCCGGCGCGAACAGAATTTTCCTCGATATACACAAAAACGCGTACCAAATCGACAAGATCCTCGATAATTCTACTGAAAAACCTGTCCTTCCAAGCACTTCCCTCAAGATTGTACGTGCGATTCACCCACTGCGTAAACCGCTGTTTGATGTACTTCATAATCTCGGAAAGGCTCTCTCCGGCGGCAGGCTGAATCTCCAAATGGAAATGTGTATCCAAAATGCAGATGTTTTTTACTTTAAATTTAAACTTTTTCGCAGCAGCATGAATCAAAACAAGAAGCATCGCCTTGATTACCGGGTTTATCTTGAGCTGAATGAGCTTGTGGAACTTGTTGCTGACATGATAATACGCATTTTCCTTTAGCTGTCGTGGTTTTCGCATAAGCACCTCCACTAAGCTTTAATGCGTTTTGGTGTCATTTTTAACTACAAGATTG
>JBNMHA010000043.1:0-20367 GCA_050872545.1 Spirochaetales bacterium
AAGGCTGCAAATGTTTCGCTCAATTTAATAGTTGATAGTACCGGCTTGTCGGTTGAGGAAATAGAAAAACTATAATGGCTTTGACTTGCAGACGGTCACAAACGACTGCATTATGACTAGAAAGCAGGTGAAAGCGATAGACATTTGCATTTATACTAATCATTGCAAGCCGGCAGTTAAAATAAATTATTAGACAGTTTAGATTAATAATTGTTTGTTGTTTTTATGTTTTAGTACAATAAACATAACTATGCAGATAATTACCGAAAGCAGTGAACCGAACGCTGTAGCCAATCCCATTGGGTAGAGGTTGTCGGGGAAAAATTTTGACATAAAGTATGCACCGGGAATGCGAACTAGAATAATCGCTGCTAAATTGTGCATAAATGACAGCTCTGATTTACCGAGTGCGCAGAAATAACCGCTGAAGCTGAATTGAATTCCACCCAAAAAACTGTCCCAAATGTAACCTTTCAAATATTGTGAACCAAGCACGGCGACAGCTGCATTTGACGTAAACAATGCGACAATCGATGTTGCAGTAAATTGTATTGTGACAGCCATTACAAGCCCAAATCCGGAAGAAATCATAATTGCATAACGTAGAGTGCTGTACGCGCGGTCGTATTTTTTTGCTCCGATATTTTGTGCTGCCAAAGCGGATACAGCAGAAAGCATTGACGACGGTACAAGGAACATAAAGCTCATTATTTTTTCTACAATGCCTACAGCTGCCGCGTCGTTAAGTCCACGTCGATTTGCTATTATAGTAATGATAATGAACGAGATTTGTATAAAGCCATCCTGCATTGCTACAGGGAAACCTATTTTTAATATTGGAAAAGTAATTTTTCTGCGCAGCATGAAGTCGCTTTTTTTAAGAGTTATCGATTTTCTTTTAATGACGGCAGCAAGTGCAATTATTACGCTTACAGCCTGTGAAAGGGTAGTTGCGAGTGCGGCACCGGCAGGACCTAAATGAAGTTCACCTATGAAAAAATAATCCAAAACAATGTTGGCAAAACATGCTGTTGCAATGAAGTACATTGGGCTCTTTGAATCTCCGAGTCCGCGAAATATTGAACTGATTATGTTGTATGCGGTGATAAACGGAATGCCGGCAAAACATATTATCAGATAATTGACTGTTCCGCTGACGGCTTCGGTCGGAGTAGACATTGCCGATGTAATCGGGCGCACGAGTAAAAGCAGAATCGCTGTAATAACTAAAGACATCAACATGAATAAAGTAACTGTATTGCCTACAGTTTTGGACGCTTCATCATGATTTGACGCACCGACTGCACGTGCAATTATAACGGTGGAACCCATAGCAAGCCCTACAATCATTACTGTAATCATGTGCATTGCTTGACTTCCTACCGATACGGCAGTCGTTTCGGCTACACCGGCAAATTGTCCGATTATAAAAAGGTCTGCCATTCCGTAGAGCGTTTGCAGGAAATAAGAAAGAAGATAAGGCAGTGAAAAACTGATTATATTTTTCCACACACTGCCGGTTGTCAGATTTTTTTCCATGAGCCGCATAATATCCGTATAAACTTTGCAGTCAAGAATTTTTTTCTGAAAATACACACGTTGTGCACAAATTTGTCAATTTGGCTTTCTTATGGTATAAGCATAGTTATTTTTTATACTTAAAGGAGCAATACAATGAATATAGAAAAAACAGCAGCCCAAAATTTTGAATCATTAAAAAATAATGTTTATCCCGGACGCGGAATCATTCAGGGATTGTCGAAAGACGGAAAGAAATTAGTCCAAATTTATTGGATTATGGGAAGAAGCGAAAATTCTCGCAATCGTATATTTATAGAAGAAAACGGTTTTGTAAGAACTGCGCCGTTTGATGCTTCAAAAATGAAAGATCCATCGCTGATTATTTATTACCCGGTAAGATTTTTGAATGAATGTCACATCGTTTCAAATGGAGATCAGACTGATACCGTGTATGAAGGACTGAAAAACGGCAAAAACTTTACCGAATCATTAGCTGAAAGAAAGTTTGAACCTGATGCGCCTAATTTTACACCGAGAATTACAGGGTTGATAGATTTAAATGATAAACAGCATAAATTCCATTTCTCAATTCTGCGCTGTACTTATGGTGACGGAAAAGCTTGCGAAAGGTTGAATTTCTCGTATGAAGATATTGAACCGGGATTTGGTCTTTGTATTCATACTTACGAAGGCGATGAAAATCCGCTGCCTTCATTTGCACGTTATCCTTATCATGTTCCTTTGTTTGATGATAATCTTGAAAATTATTGGAAAATTTTAAATGCGGATAATCTTGTTTCTTTATTGGTAAAAACTATTGATTGTGAAACAGGAAAAACTGAAATTAAAATAAAAAACGCACATGAATAAAAATTGGGAGTAGATAAAATGCCCGGAGAAATTAGGAAATTAAAATATATTGCAGATGAAATCCGCGAAGAGCTTGTTAATAAAATTAATATGTACGGTGCCGATGTACGTTTGGCTTGTCTTGCAGCAGGCGAGCATCCTGCATCGGAAAGTTATATTAACGGGATCGTCCGCAATTCCGAAAAACTTGGAATTACAATGGAGCTGGTGCGGTTTAGTGATTCCGTTACGGAAAATGAATTCGTAAAGAAAATGGATGAAATCAATCGTGACGATAAATATTCCGGAATGATATTGCAGCTTCCTCTGCCGCGTCAAATTTCTCATTCAATGGTTTCCAGACTGGTGGATTATAGAAAAGATGTCGACGGCGTAAGTCCTTTTAATCAAGGGCTGCTTTTTGCCGGACAACCTTTCATGATTCCGGCGACAGCTTGGGCTGTAGATTTGACATTGGCAAAAATTGCGAAGGAATGCGCAATTGATTTAGCCGGAAAGAAAATTGCGATTGTGGGACGTTCTGTAACTGTAGGTAAACCGGTACTTCATTTGGCATTAAAACGCAATATGGTGCCTGTCGTGCTGCATACAAAAGCAGTTCATCCTGAAGACATTGCTTCGGAAGCGGATGTAATTGTAGCGTGCTGCGGTTCGGCAGAATTAATTAACGAAGATTGGGTAAAAAAAGATGCGGTTATAATCGATGTCGGCATTAATACAAAGAATGATGAAAACGGTAAAAGTGTTTTGTGCGGTGATGTAAATGCCGCTGCCGTAATTGATGATGCGTCTCTTGTAACGGCAGTTCCTGGCGGTGTCGGAAGCGTAACAAGTGCTTTGCTTTTTGCAAATACGTTAAAAGGTTGGTACATGGTTCACAACCGCAAGGAATTAAGGTTTGATTTTGAGGTGTAATAATGGCAGATGAGCAGGAACGAAATGCCGTCGAGCCGGGAACTCTTTATTTGGTTTCCACGCCGATAGGAAATTTGGAAGATATTACGCTGCGTGCATTAAAAGTGCTGAAAGCTGTTGATGTTATCGCATGTGAGGATACGCGCCATTCTTTGAAACTGCTGAATCATTACGAGATAAAAAAAAGGCTCGTGGCGTATCATAGTTATAATGAGCGAAATTCCAGTTTCGGACTTGTTCAGTTGTTGGAGCAGGGAAATTCAGTTGCTGTGATTACCGACGGCGGCACTCCGTGTATAAGTGATCCTGGAGCTGTGGCTGTTCGTGCATGTATAGAAGCTGGTTTTCCCATAGTTGCGGTTCCCGGTGCTACTGCCGTTATTCCGGCGTTGGTTGTATCCGGAATGCGTACCGATACATTTCACTTTTTTGGTTTTTTGTCGTGCAAAGGCGGAAAACGCAGACATGAACTGGAAGCAATGCAAAGTTTGGAAGGAACTCTTGTTCTGTACGAAAGCACTCACAGAATTTTTAAGCTGCTTGCAGATATTGCCGAAATTTTTCCTGATTATCAGGTTTGTGTGTGCAAAGAAATTTCTAAAATTAACGAAAAAGTATACAGAGGATCGGCTGCGCAGCTGCTGAAATGTATGGAAGAAGATAAAAATGCCGGTGAGTATGTCGTGATGATTGCTAATTATTCACAGCGCAAAAAAGATGAAACAATAAGCGAAAAAAGTATACAGGATGAATAAATTATTACGATAATGGATTATAAAGTGTATTTTTGTCAGAGTTAAGTTATTTATTTTTAAGTCGATAAATAAATTATCAAAGGTGGTATTTATGAGTATTAATAAAATTAATTCGGTCAACGGTGTTAATGAGTATGCAAAAATGAATTCTGCATCTCAGACAAGAAGAACTGATATTAAAGACAGTGTCAGTATTTCCAATGAAGCATTAAGCCGTTCTGAACAAAAACGCATTATCGAAATGATAAAGTCGGCTCCGGATGTAAGAGCGGACAGAATTGCGGAAGTAAAAGCTAAATTGGCAGCTAATCCGAATTATTTTGATGATGCAGCTGTTGTCAGCGAAACTGCTGATAAATTAATTAATGATTTAATGTAATTTTTTGGGAGCATCTTGCGTGCAGGTTTTTGATTTTTTTATTCCTTCACATTTAAAATTCGGCGTTGATTCGCTTAATCGGGTAGGAACTGTAGTCAGTTCTGTAGGAAGCAGAGTATTTCTCGTGACAGAGACAGCTTTGATGAATGGCGAAACGATTTCTCATATTCAAAATCTATTGACCGGGCGAAGATGTGAAGTAATTTTATATAATATTGATACAAAACCATTTGCAGCAAGTGCGGTTATTGATAAAGGAGCAGTTTTAGCAAGAGCTTCCTACTGCGATGTTGTCGTCGGCGTTGGCGGATTAAGAATCCTTTCTGCGGCAAAAGCTATTGCAATGCTTGTTAATAACACGAAATCTGTCAATGATTATATTGACGGTGAACTGATAAAAGAACAGTCAATTCCGTATGTGGAAATTCCTACGGAAGCACGAAATCCTTTTATGTTTAATAACAACTTTCTGGTAACAGATGAGCGAACTCGTGAACTTCATATACTGAAAGCAGTAAACGGTCAGCCGTGCAATGTGATTTACGACCCGGCTGTAATGTCGGATGCCGATTTGCCGCAGATTATGATGAATGTTTTTGCAAATGCAGTAGAGGGATATTTGTCTTCCGATTCGAGCTTTTTGTCTGATATGATGTTTTTGAAAGCTATTGAAATGCTGTCTAAATATCTTATTCCGGCAGTAAAAGATAAAAATTCTGATGCAATTTCTTTTTTGTCGCTATCCGGGCTTATGACATCTATGGGACTGAGTATGGCTTCTACCGGGTTAATCGGTGCAGTATCGGAAGTGGTGAATCAAAAACTACAGTTCGAAAATTCGGGTGTTGCGTCGGTACTTTTGCCGTATGTGATAGAATTTTGCATTCCTTCAAGTGCCGATAAATTAGCGAGAATTGCGGCTGCTGTGGGAATTGGTGTTGAGTCAATGACAATGCTTGATGTTGCGGTGAAAGTTATTGAGTATGTGAAGAAAATGGCAGAGGATTTGGAACTGCCGGCTAAATTGTCCGATTTCTCATTAAAGGCAGATGAATTAATTGATATTGCCGACAGTGCAAAAAAACTTGATATGATGAATTATCTTCCGCGCCCATGCAGCAGCGAAGAGCTTTATAATATCTTGCAATCTGCTTTTTAAAAGTATGATTAGTATCATAATTAAGATGAATTATTATCAGTAATGATGAAGTTCATCTTTTTTTATTTATAAGAGCTATACAATTTTAATTGGAGAAAAATATGAAACTTCGTAATTTTTTTGGTCATTTATCTACAATTACGCATCATCGCCATTTGGTAATGCGTCATTGTTTTAAAGCCGGAATTTTTTGGCAAGGTTGTCTGCATGATTTGTCGAAATACAGCCCTAAAGAATTTTTTGCCGGAGTACGTTACTTTCAAGGGAATCGCAGTCCAAATGAGGGCGAGCGCGCAGCAAAAGGTTATTCGCTGGCCTGGATTCATCACAAGGGACGAAATCCGCACCATTTTGAATATTGGATGGATTATAATCCCGGAACGCATATTATGGCACCGGTAAAAATGCCGCTGCGATATGTAATAGAAATGTTTTGCGATCGAGTGGCGGCTTCTAAAATTTACGAGAAGAAAAATTATACCGATTCAAGTCCTGTGGAATATTTTTTGAAAGCAAAAAAAAATCGCGTAATTCATCCCGAAACTTCGCAGTTATTAGAAGATTTGCTGCGGATGTTGAGTGAGAAAGGCGAACAGGAAACCTTTTCTTATATCCGCAAGCTGAAAAGGAAAGCAGAGTATTAAATGAAAAATACAACGTTGTGCTACATTGAAAATGATGATTATTACCTTATGCTGTATCGGAATAAAAAGAAAAATGATCCTAATGCCGGAAAGTGGATTGGAATTGGCGGAAAATTTTGTGATGACGAAAGTCCGGATGAATGTCTGCTGCGTGAGGTTCGTGAAGAAACAGGCTTAACGCTTAGGTCTTGGAAACTGCGCGGAATTGTGACCTTTTTTTCTGACCGGTACGAAACTGAATATATGTTTTTATATACCGCAAGCGATTGGAGCGGAGAATTGACATCATGCGATGAGGGAGATTTGGCTTGGAAAAAGAAATCTGAAATTGATAAGCTGCCTGTTTGGGAAGGAGACAAAATTTTCCTTAAATTATTGCAGGAACAAAGTGATTTTTTCTCACTGAAACTTTCTTATAAAGGCGAAAAACTTGCTGCTGTAATGTTGAACGGTGAAAAATTGAATTATTAATAAGGATTAACAATGAATATATGTATGTATGGTGCGTCATCTGACAATATTTCCGAAATTTATATGGAAAAAGCGAAAGAATTTGGACGTAAGCTTGCGGAAAATAAACATACGCTTGTGTATGGTGGTGGAAATTCTGGTGTTATGGGAGCGGCTGCAGAAAGTGTTTTGGCAAACGGCGGAAATGTTGTAGGAATTGCACCGCATTTTTTTAAGGACAGAAACGAGTTGTCAGATAATTGCTCGGAATTTTTTTATACACAAACAATGCGTGAACGCAAACAGCTTATGGAAGATAAATCGGATGCTTTTGTTATGATGCCCGGCGGAATCGGAACATTTGAAGAATTCTTTGAAATTCTTACGCTGAAGCAGTTAAGGCAGCATGATAAGCCGATAGTTATTGCAAATATTAACAAGTATTTTGACCTGCTTTTAGCAATGCTGCGAAAGGCTGAAGATGAAAAGTTCCTTTCAGAGAAGCATTTGCAGCTTTTTTCGGTATTCAGTTCTATAGATGAAATTTTTGAACTGCTGAAATAAAGACGGGAAACAGCAAAATTGCTTAACTGTATGAAATTTTATCTGTTATTTTACGGTTTTAAATTCAGGTAATTGACACAATTTTGTTATTCATGATATAAGAACGCAAACAATGACGTTTCCGACTGAAATTTTTTTTGGTATTTCAGTCGGAAACGTTTTTTTATTTCTACCGGATACTTAAAAGATAAAGGATGAAATTATGCGGCAAAATATGAAAGAACAGGAATTAAGCTCTGTTTTTTATGAGCTTATAAATGAATACTCTAAATTAAGAAATTCATTGAAAGACATTTATTCGGAATCGGAACAGATACGGGTTTTGTCATTAAATACGTCGATTGAAGCGGCACGTGCAGGCGAAAAAGGCGTTGGCTTTCGTGTTATAGCAAAAGCGATTAAAGATATTGCCGAGGAATGCGACAATGAAACGCAGAAAAGTTTGAAGTTAGTGAATAATATAGAGCAAAATATGGATAATCTTATCGGGATACGAACAGCTGACATGGCATTTGATACTATAGATAAGACTGACCGTAATTTGTTTGAACGATTTTGCGACGTGCAGGCTTGGGCAACATTCGGAAAGATAATTGAAGCGTTGGAAAGTAAATCCGAAGAATCGGTATCTCAGGCAGCGATGATAATAGAAAATCTTGTCAGAATTTATGAAGTGTATCATGACGTAATTCTTGCTGATGCCGACGGAAATATTGTCTGTACCGGAATTCATAAGGAGTTAAGCGGACATAATATAAAAAATACGCAGTGGTTTGAAGAAATTCGTTCTACGCACAATACTTGGTATTCTGATATGTATTATTCCGATGTTCTCAGAGATTGGACTGTGTCATACAGCTGTCCGGTAGTAAATAAGTTCGGAACTTTTTTAGGCGTGCTTTCCACAAGGTTTAACTGGTCGTATATACAGCAGATAATTCAGTATCAGCAGGCGAAACTTTCGGCGAAAGGTGAAGTTATTTTGATTAATAAGCACGGTCTTGTTATCTGTGCTGCAAGAAGTGAAGATATATTAAAGAAATCATTTGCTTCGGAAAAAGTTTTTGAGTTGATAAAAGAGGGAAGCAAGTCTGGTTTCTATAGTAAGAAGTCACACAATAATCTGATTGTATGCGGATACGCCAAAACTTCCGGGTACAATTCTTACATCGGTAAAGAATGGTCTGTAATAATTTATGACGAGTACTAAAAATAAAACGGACTATCCGAATTGATTTTTTTGACAGTCCGTTGAAGTTATCTGTTATAAGGGCAGCGGATTTAATTTTGCATTAGGATCGCAGTCTTTTTCGTAATCAATTCCCGGAACATCAAAGCCGAAAAGTTGGAAAAATTCTTCTTGGAAACCGGCTATATCGCAGTATTTGCTGACAGTTTCATCGCTTATTTCATCCCAGATTTTACTGATTTCACTTTGTACATCATCACGCATTTCCCAATCGTCAATTCTTATGCGTCCTTCTTCATCTGTCGGAACTCCGTTCTTATTATAAAGGAAGTCTTTGAATAATCTTGAAATCTGCTGAATGCATTTTTCATGCAGACCTTTGCTTTTCATAACTTTATAAAGGATTGAAATGTACAAAGGCACTGCCGGAATTGCTGAACTTGCCTGAGTTACAAGTCCTTTATTTACGGAAACATAAGCTTTGCCGTGAATTCCTTCCAATTCTTTGCATAATTCATGCGCTGTTTTTTCAAGGTCTTCTTTTGCTTTTCCGATAGTTCCGTTTCTGTAAATTGGTGCAGTTTGTTTTGGTCCGATGTATGAATATGCAACTGTTTTTACGCCGTCGGCAAGCACATCGGCTTTTTGCATAGCGTCAATCCACATTTTCCAATCTTCACCGCCCATTACATAAACAGTTTTAGCAATTTCTTCTTCCGTTGCCGGATTTAAACTGATTTGAGTCAGTTTCCCGGTGTTGATATTCAGTGTGCGTGTGTTGAACGGTTCTCCGATTGTTCTCAAAAATGAAGCTGTAACTTCGCCTGTATCCGGATTTGTTCGTTTAGGCGATGCAATGCTGTATACAACCAAATCAATTTTCCCGAGTTCTTTCTTTATTAAATCAATCGTTTGTTTTTTTATTTCGTGTGAAAATGCATCTCCGTTAATGCTGTAATGTTTGTTGCCTGTTTCGGCTGCATATTTTTCAAACGCAACGGAGTTGTAGAGACCGGCAGAAGCTGTTCTTGTGCCCTCTGCATTTCGCTCAAAAAATACGCCTATTGTATTTGCTTTCATTTGCCAGGCAGCGCAAATTCTTGATGAAAGTCCGTATCCGGTAGAAGCTCCGATTACAAGTACGTTTTTCACGCCTTCTATTACAGGCAGCGTTTTAACATAATCGATTTGTTCCTTTACTATTTTATCGCAGCCTTCTGGATGTGAAGTAAAGCACATATTGCTTCTTAGCATAGGTTTGATAATCATTATTTTCTCCTTAGAATGTTATGCATTTATAAGGCTGAATATAAAGTTTCATTGAGTTTGAAAATTCAGCTGTCATCGTAGTATTTGAATTGATAATTTTTTGTTGAATCAGCAAAAATTATCGCAATCAAAGTTTAGGATTTTTACCTATAAATTTATGTATTGCTAATCAAATAAGTTGGCGTAAGTTAGCATTGTTTATTTTTGAAGTCAAGTTATAAAAATGACTGGGTGGTCACTGTGCAATGTCCATTTTCCCGTAAGGTATAATAACTTGACTTTACGTACTATAAATGATAAAGAAACATCCAAATTTTTATTGGATAAAAATCTGTTCTTTATTCTATTAGAGAAAGAATTTTTATACTAAATCGAAACGTAAGGAGAATATATAAAATGTCGAATTTGTTCTTTCTGGCACAAGGTGCGGACGCAGCTTCCAAAACTCAGGCTGCAGCCGGTGGTCAACTTGGATTCATGGTATTTTTAGTTATCATGCTTGTTGTTTATTGGGTTTTCTTAATTCGCCCACAAAGTAAAAAGAGAAAGGAATTAGCACAGAAATTAAACAGTCTGAAAAAAGGCGACCGCGTAATTACTATAGGCGGCGTTCATGGAAAGATAGTTTCAGTAAAGGATAAGGTTGTAGTTCTTCGTGTAGATGACAAAGCTGAAATTACTTTCGATAAAAATGCTATTTCAACTGTAGAAGGACAAGGAAAAGAAGAGCCTGCTGCAGCAGATAATAAAGAAAATGAAGAAGAGGTGGAAAAGAACAATGAAGAAAAGTAGCAGATTATTAATCTTGTTAGTTTGTTTGGCAGGCGGATTTTATTTCTTAATGCCATCAATTAAGTGGTATTTCATTTACAAAGAAAAAGACCGTGATGAAGCAGGGCTTTCCGGTGTGCGACTGAAGAACGAAGTCAACAGCCGCATTGAAAACGGAATAAAAGCTTTTAATGATGCCAACGCCGGTGACAAAGAATTGAAAGTATTAAAGAAAGAAATCAACCGTAAGCTTAAAGAATACAATTCTGTAAGTGCCAGAAAATTGAAGTTGGCTTCTAATGCGACTTACAATGACATGAAGAATGTTCTTTTTGATATGTACAGCTACAATAACAAAACAGAAGATGAAAAAAATATTCTTATCGAAAAAGTAGCTAAAAAAGCTTTGGAAAATTATTATACAGCGGAATTTGATGCAAAGCGCAAGGTTAAGCAAAGTACTATAAAACTTGGTCTTGATTTGCAGGGTGGAGCTTATACTGTTGTAACATTGAACTTTAATCATCCGTCAGTAGAAGGAAAAGTTACCAGCGATACCGATAAAGCAGCAGCTTTGGATAATGCGGTACTTATGATTGAAAACCGAATTAACAAATTCGGTGTATCTGAAGTTTCTATTCAAAAGATTAAAGAGCAGAATAAAATTGTTATCAATATGCCGGGAGTAAAAGAAACAAGTGATTTAAGAAAAATCATCGAAACTGTAGGTGTTCTTGAATTTAAAGTTGTTTCTAAGGAAGGTTCTGAATTGCTTTCTGAATTAAAAAGAAAGTATGATTCCGAAGGCAAAATGTTTGTGGACAACAAAGGAAATATTAATCCTGAAATTTTGTCGCAGTTGCCGCCTGATACAGAAGCTTTGCGCGTGTCAAACAAAGATAAATACGGAGATGATTATTCACAGGTGCCTTTTATTGTTGTTTCCAAAGAATCGCTTTTGGGGGACAATCCTAAAGTAAAATCAGCAACTGTTGATCCGGACAACTTAGGTCGTTATGTAATTAACTTTACATTGGAAGGCGAAGCTGTTGACAGATGGGCAAAAGCAACTAGGGAAAATATCGGTCGTCAGATTGCGATTATACTTGATGATGTGGTTCTGCAAAGTCCAGTTGTTCAAAGTGAAATTCCTAACGGAAGAAGTCAGGTTACGCTTGGCAACCTGTCGTATGAAGAACTTGATGATATGGCAAAAATTCTTCGTTCAGGAAGTTTAAACATTCCGCTGGAAATTGCGGAAGAAAACACTATAGGTGCTTCATTAGGAAAAGACTCAATTCGCAGCGGTTTGTTTGCACTGCTTATAGGTGTAATTATAGTTGTTATATTTATGATACTTATTTACGGACTTGGCGGAATTATTGCGGATATTGCGCTGCTGTTTAACTTATTTTTCCTTCTTGCCGGAATGGGAATGTTTAACGGAACTTTGACACTGCCGGGTATTGCGGGTATTATTTTAACGCTTGGTATGGCGGTAGACTCAAATGTACTTATTTACGAACGTGTTAAAGAAGAATTCCGCAGCGGAAAAAGTTTTGGAACTGCAATGACGTTAGGATATGAAAAAGCATTTTGGGCCATCATGGACGGAAACATAACAACATTTATTGCCGCTATTGGTATTTCATTATTCGGTACCGGAGCAATCAAAGGATTTGCGGTAACTCTTTGTATGGGTGTTGTTTCTACGTTATTTACATCATTATTTATTACAAGATTAATTTGGGACACAATTACTTCTTGTGTGAATTTCAAAACATTGCGTGCAGTATCATTATTTAGGGGGAAATAATTGTTATGAAAAGAGTAATAAATTTTGTAAAGCTACAAAAAGTAATGCTGCCTATAATCATAATTTTTATGTTGGCAAGTATTTGGACAGTTTTTCTTCCGAAAAGCCTTCCTTTAGGATTTTTAACTCCTAAAAATTTTAATGTTGGTATTGATTTTCAGGGTGGTGTAAGTCAGAGAATCACTGTTTATTCTGGTGCTTCTATTGAAAAAATTCGTGAATTGGCGGAAGAAGCAGGACTTGGAAATAATGTTCAGGAAGTAATTCTTAATGAAAGACAGCAGATTGGTAATGCCAGTTCTTTCTTGATAAAGACAGGGCTTACTGTAGATGAAGAAAAAGAATTGGTTGAACTTAGAAAAACTCAACCGGATATGACTACAGCGCAGTATCTCGGCAAAAAAACTGAAAAAATGTTTGAAGCACTTAATAAAGAATACGGTGCAGAGTACAAATTGACAGGTGCTGATTTTGAAGAAGCTAATGAAAAACTTCAAAATGAAGAAAAAATCGAAGGAATTATTTCAATCGGCGAAAATGAAATTGTGTTGAAGAATGCCGTAACAGACAGTACAAACACAGTTTCTCCGGCTTCATCAAAAGGAATGAGAACTCAGGCAATTATGCTGATTGTGTTTGTTGTTGCCGTAATTTTACTTTATGTTACTGTCAGATTTAAATTTCAGTTTGCATTAGCCGGAGTTTTAGCTTTAATACATGATGCGTTGATTTGCTGCGGAATGATAAGTTTCTTTGAAATTGAGCTTGATCTTACTGTAGTTGCTGCAATACTTACAGTTATAGGTTATTCTATAAATGATACAATTGTAGTTTTTGACCGTGTTCGTGAAAATTCAGGAATAATGAAAGACGAACATCCTGACAAAATCTTCAACGTTTCATTGTCTCAAACTTTAGGTCGTACACTTATTACTTCATTGACAACTTTATTTCCTGTTGTTGCATTGTTCATTTTTGGAGGAAGCAACATCAAAGGATTTGCATTTGTTATCATGATTGGTATTATTGCCGGTACAATTTCTACAATTTTCTTGGCATCTACAGTTGCGCTTGCTTTTGAAAGAGCGGAATCAAAAGAAAAGATTAAAAAACTGAATGCAATTCAGGAAAAAGAAGAAAAGAAAATGAAAGATTTGCAGGCAAAATCTGAAGATGGTACAGCTCAAAGCACTGCGCCGATAAGAGCTGAAGATAATGCACTTTCAAAGAAGACAATGATGAAACTTATGGGAAAGAAAAAGTAATTAAGGTTTTAACGGCAATTACTTTTTCCTTGACGAATATTTTTTAAAAATATATAAAGCCGTCAAGTTTTATTTGTGTTATAGAAGGGATTTATGGAAAAAGAAGAAGCGATAGAAATACAAGGTGTAGTGACAACAGCATTGCCTAATGCTATGTTTAAAGTAAAAACTGACAGCGGTCATGAGATTTTAGCTCAGCTTTCGGGGAAAATGAGAAAGTTTTATATTCGTATAGTTCCCGGTGATTCTGTTGTGGTTGAAGTTTCGCCTTATGATTTGTCTCGTGGAAGAATTACTTACAGAAATAAATAATTAAAGCTTTTGATAAAAAATTAATAAAAAGGTGGTGATTTACTTGGCTCAGGTTTACGTTGGAAGCGACGAAAGCATTGAAAAAGCAATTAAGAAGTTTAAAAAACTTGTTGATCGCGAAAGTATACTTCTTGAAGTAAAAAAAAGAAGATACTATACTCAACCGGCTGTTGAAAGACACGAAAAAATGAAAAAGCTGGAAAGAAAGAAAAGAAAAAAAATTATGAAGACTAAAAAAATGTTCTAATTTTTTTTATTGAAATGACGGCACTTTAGATTTAATCTGAAGTGCTTTTTTTATTAGAGTACACACCTATTTTTGTGAAACAAATATTTTATTGTAGGTTTGAAGTCGGGAATATATATTGCCGCAATTTTTGCATCAGAAGAATTTATTATGAAAAACAAGAAACTGACTGAAGGAAACTTATTACTTAACATTTTGATTTTTTCTTTTCCGTTGATGTTGTCCGGTATTTTGCAGCTGCTTTTTAATGCTGCGGATACAATTGTAGTAGGGCAGTTTGCAGGCAAAACATCTTTGGCTGCCGTTGGTTCTACTACACCGTTGATTCATTTG
This sequence comes from Spirochaetales bacterium, assembly GCA_050872545.1. GTDB lineage: Bacteria > Spirochaetota > GWE2-31-10 > GWE2-31-10 > GWE2-31-10 > RGIG8597. Next base: position 14,460 of record JBNMHA010000043.1, read on the forward strand.
CTGATAAATTTGTTTATAGGTCTTGCAGTAGGGGCGAATGTTGTTGCTGCTCATTTTATAGGTGCGGAAAAAACTAAAGAAGCAAATGAAACAATGTACTCCTCGATAATTTTGAGTTTATTTTGCGGAATTATTTTGGCTGTTATAGGACTGTTGTTTTCTCCGTTTTTTTTACACCTCATGGGTAGTCCGGATGATGTAATTGCATTGGCTTCTAAATATATGCGAATTTATTTTCTGGGAATGCCGGCTTTGATGATTTATGATTTCGGAAGTGCGGTTTTACGTGCAGTTGGTGACACAAAGCATCCTTTATATTATTTGTGCATTGCCGGAGTAATTAATGTAATATTGAATTTGGTGTTTGTTATTGTATTTCATTTGGGTGTTGTCGGAGTAGCACTTGCAACAACAATTTCTCAATCGATTTCAGCTGTATTAATATTAATAAAACTTTGCAAGGGAACCGAATGTCTAAAGTTTTCATTTAGTAAATTAAAATTTAATAAGTCAATCAGTTTGCGTATGGTGAAAATTGGATTTCCGGCAGGAATAGGCGGAGTGCTGTTTTCGCTGTCGAACGTGGTTGTACAGTCGGCAGTAAATTCGTTTGGTTCGGTAGTTATTGCCGGTTGTTCTGCTGCTGCTAATATTGAAGGTTTCCTTTATGCTTCGACAAACTGTTTCTTTCATGCCGGATTGACTTTTACCGGACAGTATATAGGAGCTGGAAAGTATAAAAAAGTACCTAGAATATTATTGTGCTGTGCCGGAAGTGCATTTGTTGTATGTACAATTCTTTCTGGTCTTGTATGTATTTTCAGAGGAGCATTGGCAGGTATTTATTCATCAGACCCACAGGTTATGGAAATAACAATAACAAGAATTTTAATCGTTTGTTCGTGTTATGCATTTTGCAGTGTAATGGATGTAATTCCCGGAGTGATACGTGGAATGGGTTACTCCATTGCTCCGACACTTATTGCGCTTACAGGTGCATGTCTTTTCAGAATTTTGTGGGTTGCAACTGTTTTTCAACACTTCAGGACATTGACAGGACTACTGATTGCTTATCCGCTTAGTTGGGTACTCACCATATCAGGACATCTTATTTTCTTTACATTTGCGGACAAAAAACTTGTTCGATTGTACGAAAAGTAAGAAAAGCTGATCTGAAAAAATTAAAGTGCAGCAGCTAGATATTCAAACTATTTCAGTAAGTTTATAGCCGCTGCTGTTAGGGTTAATGTTTATAACTTTCATTTATTTTCTTGTTAAGAGCTTTTCTGTCGAGAGCTTCCTTGATAAAATATTCTATCTTCTCCGGAGTGTCGGAAGGTGCAAAACGATTGATTACTTTTCCATCTGTATCTACTAAAAATTTTGTGAAATTCCATTTTATAGAACCGCCTTTTTCACTTTTCAAATATTTATACAGTGGATCAGCTTTTCTTCCGTTGACATTTATTTTTGAAAACTGTGAAAAGGTGATTCCGTATTTTATACGGCAAAAAGCGTGAATTTCATCATCACTGCCCGGTGCCTGATGCGCAAATTGATCACATGGAAAATCGAGAATCTCAAAATCATCATCATGATATTTATCGTACAGTTCCTGCAGTACGTTATATTGCGGAGTAAAAGCACAGCCTGTAGCAGTATTAACAATTAATACAACTTTTCCCTCGTACTCTTTCAGCGACTTCATTTCGCCGTTCATTGTTTTTACTGAAAAATCATAAATAGTCATATATACCTCCGTTTAGCAGATAATATGAAAATAACTATTAGTGATTAATCAAATATGGAATAAGAGCGTTTTTTTACATATTCTAAAGTTCAAGAATTTCTTCTGCAATTTTTACAGCATCTTCTATACAGCCGCTGCAACTTCGCAGAACATTCCCGGTATCAACGCCTTTAAGTTCACGGCAAATAACTGATTGATTTTTGGCTTTAAATTCATCGATAATTTTTGCCGCTAATTTATAAGTGGCAGCTTTTGTTCTTTGCGATGTCCCACCGCTGTTTTTTAATCCGGCAAGCATTACCGCACCGCTTACTGCTCCGCATGTGCAATTCATTGCGCCCATTCCAAGCCCAAAGCCTTCACCAATTTTGAATAATGTTTCTTCATCAATTCCAAGTTTCTGTGCAAATGCACATGCTACAGCTTGACAGCAGTTGTAACCGGAATTATGAAGTTCTGTTGCTTTTTCTGTTGGTGTCATATTTTTATCTCCTTAAAATATATATAATGATTTATTAATCCATAGGATGGCTGCGGTAAAACTCTTCCGCTTTTTCGACCATATTTGCGCCCCAAGCATCGCAAAGCATTTCCCTTGCTTCATCTTTGATTTCCGGAGCAACGGCGGTTTCCAGTCGCTTAACGGAACGAATTATTGCCGTTTGTGCAAACGAAACAATTCTTTTATAAACTTCTTCCTCAAGTGGATAATTTTTATTGTACAGAAAAAGAATTGTGAAAACAGATGCCGAAGAACAATGATTTTTCCATTTGGTAAGAGATGTAATCTTATTGCTTGTGCTTATGCCGCCGCCGACTCTGTAGCAATAAAGTTTATCTGGAAGTCCGATGTATTTTTTTGCGTTGCGGCTTATGAAGAAATAAAAAAGAAAATCTTCCGACATTACACTGTAAGTTTCCGGGATAAATTCCAATGCTTCAATGCACGCGCTTCGTTTGAGAAGTTTTCCCCAGATATACCAAGGATGCTCCGCATCAAAGTAGCAATTTTTAAATATTTCAGTTCCGTTTAATGTGCCTTGATACGGATTGGCTGCTTTCTCATAATATTTTGCATTATCAATTGCATTTTGAACTATATCAATTGAAGCACTGCACTGAACAATGTCGGTACTTTCACGAACTGCGGTATCATACATGATTTCCAGCGCATTATCCTGATTCAGTTTATCATCTGTATCGACAAAGAATATATATTCACCGCAGGACTCTATTATTCCTGTGCGCCTACTTTCTATAAGCCCTTCATTTATAGAATGTCTTGCAATTTTAATTCTTTTGTCTTTCTTAAAATTTTTCTTTATTACATCTTTTACTTTCGGTTTTGCCTCATTTCCGTCATCTACGACAATAATTTCAATGTCTTTCAGAGTTTGCGAAACAATACTTTCCAAACATTGTGGCAGTTCATTTTGAGTATTAAAAACAGGAATAATAACTGAAACTTTTGTATCTGGTGCTTTTGACATTGGATTCTCCTGCGTACTGAAATTGATGAAGTTTGAAATCGATACTAATATTTATAGTCGTTTTTTTAAAGAAGAATTTAGGAAAGTTAAATCATTTTATGATATAACACAAACTTAAAAAAGGAGCTGAATGTGTTTTATAAAGCAAAAGAATGTTATGTAAGAGATAAATTTGGAAATCGTTATTTCGATTTGCGGCGTGCTGATAATATCACTGGTCATTCACATCGAAAACTTACTACTCAGATAAAAAATGCCGTATCTGTTCATCTTACACTTGATTTGCCTACAATACATCATAAACGATACAGAAAAATTATTTCTTCATTGACACCTGACGGGCTTTACGAACTGCGCTTTTTCTCTTCACCTCAGGAACTTTTGCTAAAAGCTGCGGCTTTGTTTGGAAATATAGAAGCAGACACTGTTAATATGAAAGATTTTCTTGCTGGACATGGAATAAAATCCGGAAACAGTTTGAAATTGTGTGATTTCACGTTTAACCGCCCGGATGAAAAGAAAATGACACAAACAATCGCTTGGTATTATAATTATCCGCGTCTGCTTGATGAAAATGATATTCCTGAAACGGATATTGTTGTACTTCCGGCATTGTATACAGGCTATAATGGAGGATGTGTGGCACTGATTAACCGCAATTTAAAAGATTTAATAAGTATTTGTCATCCTTTGGAAGAATTTCCAGCGATTGTTTTTGCTACATCGACGGTGTTTTATTACCGTGCAAAGGCTTTGCAGGAGCAGAAATGTTTTTCTTTTGATAATGAAAAATTTTTATGCAGTGACAGAGTTTTTGCATTAAAAGATGAATATCGAAATGAAATGCAGGATATTGCGGCAGCATTGAAATCGTCCGGTATAATAATTAATACTTTAGCTCCGTATTACAGTTATATTCCGCTGACACTTGATATTAATGAGATAAGATGCATTAAAAAGAATTTAGAAAACTGCTGAATATTTTTATTTGCGTCTGAAAGATTTCGGTATTTGATGATAACGATTGTAGCAGATTCCTAAAACCGCACATATAATAATTGCAGTAAGTGAAATTGCTAGCGAAACAACGATTTTTTTCTGTACATTTTTCTGCATAAGTCTCTCCTTAGTTTGTGTTAATTGTTACAGTGTGTTAAATAACGATTTTTTGTGTTTTATGTCAAATAAATTCTTAGCAGATTTTAGATATTATAAGTATGATTTACAATATTTTACTGCAACTTTTATCGCTTCTTTCATGCTGATGTCACTGGCTTTACCTGTTCCGGCAATATCCATTGCGGTTCCATGGTCTACAGAAGTTCGCAGAATCGGCATTCCGGCTGTAACAGAAACAGTCCGTTCAAAATCAAGTGTTTTTGCAGCAATATGCCCCTGATCATGATAAAGAGATAAAACGCTGTTGTAACGTCCCTGCAAAGCTAGATGAAATACAGAATCCGCACCGATTGGACCTGCAACTTTGTATCCCTGATTTTGCAGTGCTTCTACAGCCGGAGTTATTTCATTTACCTCTTCATTACCGAAAAGACCATGCTCTCCAGAATGCGGATTAAGCCCGGCAACTGCCATTGTACCGTCTTTTATTCCCAGTTTTTCTAGTGCACAGATGCAGTGTTTTACGTAATCTTCGATACGCTCTTTTGTGACTAGGTCACAAGCGTTGCGCAGTGAAACGTGGCGAGTCAGAAAAAAAATGCGCAGATTATCCACTTCAAACATTGTCAATGGATCGACAGTGCCGGTCAGAGCACCGAATATTTCTGTGTGTCCGATATACGGAATATTTGCGGCTTTAAGGCTTTCTTTATTTATCGGCGGAGTAGCAACAGCAGCGACAAGTTTTTCATTCGCCAGACTGATACTTTTTTCAATGTATTCATAGGCGGCTTTTCCGCACATTTTTGAAATTCTGCCTATGTGTAAATCTGCAAAGTTTATATTATTGACAGGAATAATGTTAATGTAGTTCTCTTTATAATCATTCGGTTTCTCGATAGGGCATAGCTTCACTGCGGTTTCGGTAATTTTAATCGCATTCTCAATCACTTTAAAATCACCGATAACAACACATTTTGCAATTGCAGTAATTTTAGGTGATGATACAGCTTTTACCACGATTTCAGGACCGATTCCGGCAGGATCCCCCAGTGGAATAGCTATAATTGGACGTTCCATTTTCTCTCCTCTATAACAAGTTAAAAAAAGCTAACTTTTGCTGCGAATGAAGTCAATAGTTTTCTTAAATAGGAGAAAATGTTGCTGAAAACAACAAATAATTACATTCAATTTCGGAATTGCGACCTGTCCCTTGTGCTTCTTGTCATTGCTCCCCTTGCTTGTTTCCGATGTCATTCCTGTGCCACGACACAGGAATCTCTAAAAATGTGGGAGATTGCCGTGTCGGTGCACGGCAATGACATATAATGTAACCGCAAGGCAATACGTCTTGAAGTACTGTTATACCTCGTGCAGCTTGTCTTACGTCTCGGTATTTTCTACGAAAATACTTCATTAGTGCATTCGCACTAATCGTGTCTGCTGAATGTCTTTGAACAAAAAAGTTGGCGTGCCTAAGGAAGGGAGAGGTCATAGGAGAGGGAAAACTCCGGGCTTCGCTAACTCGGAGGTGGTTTCCCTCTCCTAA
>JBNMHA010000044.1:0-20117 GCA_050872545.1 Spirochaetales bacterium
ACTGAAGAAACCGGATACAATAGCGCTCAACCTGTTTTTGATAATTCAAATGTATATACTATGAATACAAAAAACAGAAATAAAGCAATTACCGTTATAGATAAAAAAACAGGTAAAATAAAAAGCCAAACTGAAATATCCGCACCTTCAACAAGATTCGGTGTCTGGACATTATATAACGGTATACTTTATTGGGGTGGACGAGACAGTCATTTTGTATACGCATATTCTACTTCCGATGAAAAAGATGCATATCCAATTTGGGGGAGTGAAGATGTAACTTCCGATATAATGGGAGACATTGTTCCGTACAACGGAAGATTGTATTTTGTCTCGTCGGTTTATCCGTATGAGGATGAACCACAACCATCACGCTTAGTATCTATGAATCCTGACGGCAGTGACGTAAAGGAATTAGAAATCTCGGCTGATATTGTATCTATAGAAATTAATTGTACACAGTTCTATAAAGGAAAATTATATCTAAATGGCAAATATTTTATTTGTGTTAATCCTGAAACTATGGAAATTGAATGGGAATTAAAAGGTAAAGATGACAAAGAATTTTTCAATTCTTCTATGCGTGGTTTTGTCATAAACGATGGCTACATTTATTCAAGAACAGAAAGAGAGCATGGAAATGATGATTTTATATGCATCAATACAAAAAACGGCAAGATTGTATGGCATGACAAGTTAGATACAAATTTTTATGGTTCTATTTTTTATTCTCCTCAAGTTTACAAAGGATACATTTATCAACCTATGCAGGGCTGTGTAATGGTACTAAATGCAAAAAACGGTAAATACGTAGGAAGGGATGAAAAAATTAGAACCGGAGCTCTTGCCGTTGATATCACTGCACATTACAACGATTTAATGATTTTCAGTGGTAATCATGGGAAATTATACGCAGTAAAAATGGATATGCATACAAGGTAAACTTTTATCTTGCGGTGGTTGTTTACTTGCAGCCACCGCTTATTTAAAAGAGAAATTTTAGAACCAAAGGACAAAGTGAAACAATGATGAAAAATTTAATCATGCTGATTGCAGCATTATGCTTATTTGCCTGCGAAGTGCAGAAAGAATCAAATTCGGCAGAAAACATTTGGGTTTATACAAAAATTACTTCTACAGACTTAAACAGTGTCAATTGTAAAATAAAAATTGTAGGCAATGACGGCAACTCTGTTTCCGGAGCAATTGTAAATGCAGTGAATCCTGCAAATAAAACTATTGCTTTAGAATATACCAACGGTGAATACAGCGGATATTTTGACGCATTGATTTCCGGAAAATATCGTTTCTTAATAAAAACAATAAATGACGGTAAAGTTCAAACTATCGAAAAAACATTTTCACACATAGCAATAACCGAAAAACCAAAAATCATTACAGTCAGTGATGAAACCGGAGTTTCGGCTCTAAACGGAGAAAATCTTGATTGTTCCAAAAAAATAAATATCGGTTGGGAAAAGACTAAAGGTACAATTTACATTGTTACTATACAAAGTAATAGTTCAACTGTTTATTCCGCAAATACAACAGAAAATTATCTAGTAATTCCTGCAAAAACTTTGATTGAAGATACAAATTATTCGGTTTCTGTCACAGCTCAATATCTCGACGGAGACCCATTTTTATACTTTGCCGATTATACATCTCAATCAAGCTGCAAAGGCACAAGTATTTATTTCAGAACAGGCAGCAACAATGAAAAAATATAATTTTTTTTGTCTTTTTCTATTATTAATTATTTCATGTAATATCGAGGAAAATGAAAATAAATCAACGTTGCTGCAGAAAATAATTTTCCCGGCAAATAATGCAGAATTTCAAGAGAATCAAATCATTGATTTTATTTCGCAAGGCAGTATTTCTTGTCCGGTATGGATTTCTTCAATCGACGGAAATATCGGCAATGGAAAATCTATTCGCCGAAGTTTATCGGTCGGAACTCATTTAATCACCATTGATAACGCAGATAATCATCCTCAAATTACTATTAGTGTAAAGGAAACCGGCGAGAATCGGCATTTCATTCCGGTGCAAGGAATAAATGAAATTTTATTTTCGCCCGGAAAATATTCCGGTGTCTGCATGTCAACATCTTCACAAGGGCAACTTTCCAAACTAACTTTTAAAAATATTGCAAAATACCGCAGTTTGAAAAAACGAAACGCAGCTGAAACAAATAACTTTCCGCAAAGACCGGCAGTCCGCTGCCCAAATAATTTGTTTGTTCCGCGAAACCGTTCTTTCGGTTCCTACACCACATCACATAAATATTCTGTCGGTGACAAACGAACTTTTCGTGTAGCAAACTTACAAAACGGCACACAATCGCAGCCGAATTTAGTAGAAGCCAAACTAATTTATGAAACAGATAATGCTTATTTTTGGGTAGAATCTGATGAAACAATATCAGAATCTGATTTAAATACTTTGCATAACTCATTAGAACAGTTAATTTTTCCCCATTTAGAAACATTTTTTGGAAAAGCAAAAGATTTAGATAACGATAATCATATTTCCCTGCTTTTCACTAAAACTTTGAATGATAACGGTTATGCTATCGGCTTTTTTAATCCGAGTGATTTATTTCCGTATGTTGCGGATGTAAATGCTGAAAATTACAATCCTACATCCAACGAAATGGATATTCTTTATCTGGGCATTCCAGATAACACGCGTTTTGCCTTTTCCGTAAATTCCATCTGTGCCACAATTGCACATGAATTGCAGCATTTAATCCATTTTTCATTAAAAACATTTTCAAAATACGAAAACGGAGACGCAAATTCTCCGGAAGAAGATTTATTTATTGACGAAGGACTGGCACATCTTGCCGAAACATTATGCGGGTTCGGAGTTTCCGGCGGTAATATAGCTTTTGTTGAAAAATTTTGCTCATCTGCGCATAATTATTCTCTAATTTATGAAGACATTTCAGGAATCAACGACAACACGGGTAAACGCGGCGCAATGGCGATGTTCCTCTACTGGCTTTTTGAACAAAAAGGCGCAGCTGTTTACAACAATGAAGCTTTGACATCTGACGGCGGTGTTAAATTCTTACGAGCTCTTGTCAGGAACAACGAAACCGGCTGGGAAGGTTTAGGCAGTGCATTTGGAGAAAATACCGATATTTTGTTTAAAAACTGGGTTGAAGAACTATTAAAAATTCAATGCGGACTTCGCAGCGATTACATCCCTGTTTATCATCCGATAACCAAAGAATTAATGAACTTTCCGCTATTTGCCGGGAAAATAAAAATTTCTGATTCCGTTTCATGCCTTCTAAACGGATTTGGAAAAATCGAAAGTGACCATGTTTCACTGCTGCCGTACTCTTTTTGCTTTATAAGCGACCTTATTTTTGAACAAAAAAGCAATTTTATTGTGGAATTAAATGATGGAAACCGTAATTTGCTTTGCAGTTTTTACCAGTACTAGATTGCAAAAAAACTGCTTGTCTATAATCTATTATTAATTACCGGGAAACGTTTCTATGCCGGTATGAACATCAATTTGACTTACTACCGCTGCACAACGTATAATATAATCGTTACCGGAGATGTTAATGTCTGATTTAATTTTATATCATGGCTCTGTGAATATTGTCGAAAAACCTAAATTCGGTATCGGCAAAGTCTGGAATGACTACGGACAAGGATTCTACTGCACCAAAGAAAAAGAACTTGCAAAAGAGTGGGCTGTTTCAGAAGAAACAAATGGATACGTAAATCATTACTCTGTTAATACAAGTAAACTTTCTTTGTTGAATTTAAATGACTATACAACGCTTCATTGGCTGGCAATACTTGTTGCAAATAGGCAATTTGCTGTCTCTACTCCTATTATGAAACACGGCAAAGAATGGCTTTACAAAAATTTTCTACTTCCTTTGGAAAAATATGATTTGATAAAAGGTTATCGTGCAGATGATTCGTATTTCTCATTTGCAAAAGCATTTCTTTCAAATCAAATATCTTATATGCAATTAGGGCAGGCAATGAAACTCGGAAAACTTGGAGAACAAATTGTTATAAAAAGCAAAAAAGCTTTTGAGACAATAAAATTTCTAGGCTGTGAAAATGTCAATTTTCAAACATATTATCCTAAGAAAAAAATACGTGATGACTACGCACGCACAGGATACAAAAAATTGCTTGAAGAAGATGATATTAACGGGCTTTTTATAAGAGATATTTTAAGGGAGAAAATAACTGAAAATGATCCACGCTTACAATGAAGAATATCTTGATGATGCAATGAATAATCTCGGCGAAGCATTTGATTACGCTGTACATTGTCAAAAACTTACTCTGAATCAATTCGCGGAACTTTTTATAACTTCCGGAAATGCAGCAAAGTTCCAAACTGGAAACCCTAAATACATTTGCGGAATATCCGGAACCGAATTAGTTTTAAGTGTATTAGAAAAAAGCGGTAAATCAATATATCCTGCTGTGGGAATTTCCGATTACAAACGGTCATCAGCCTACTGGAGCGGCTGGATTTTAGCGTATTACCAATGGTATTCCGGGAAAAGTTTTGAGTATATACAAAAATATCTTCCGGCAGAAGAAATTAACAGTTTGTACAATCCACTGCATGAGGCGCATGAATTAAAATTTGCAGAAACAGCTTCAATAATAATCGCAGAAAGAGATAAAAACTCTGCTACTTTTTGAATGTAAAATAAGCGTAAAAGTTAGGGGGGGGGGGGTAAAAGCACATAACTGATTTATATCGCTCATTCATGCTTACTTTTCTGTTTTCCGGTATATTTTTTGAAAAAAATTGATTTGTTGTGATAGAATCAAAGATTTTTATCGAAAAGATATAATGTAGAAACAATATTCTATTTTAGATTTTTTTTATTACATAATGATTGAGTTTACCTCGTATTTCTTAATCATGTAAGAACGGAGTAATGCAGATATGAAAAGATATGTATTAGGATTCAGCACAGAGCAAAATAAAGAAACTGCCTTTGAAGAAAATTGTATTCAAATTTTGAAAAAAGCCGGAACAAAACAACCTGTTGTAATCATATTTTTTTCTGACCTAGATAATTTTGAATGGTACTCGACAGAGTTTAAGAAGCGTTTTCCGGAATCTACTATAGTGGGAGCCACTACATACATCGGTTTTTCATCATTCGGATTCGGCTATAAATCATTAACATCATTATCTTTAATATCTGATATTGAATGTGCCTGCGGAATTTTAAAAGACATCAACCAATACCCAATGAAATATGTGCATAATGTCAAAAATGCCGCAGAATCTATTTCATCAACAGAAAACTGCTGCTGTTTGGAATTTTCTACTGCACTCGGCAAATGTGAAGAACTGATTCTTGATACTTTTGAAAGCATTCTGAAACCGCTCAATATCCCTTTAATCGGCGGAAGTGCCGGTGCAGCAAATACGGAACAGCAGACTTTAGTATCACTCAACGGCAAAGTTTACAAAGACACATGCGTATTTTTGATACTTCGCAACCTGCGCGGAAAAATCTTCCTTTATAAAGAAAACATTTACCGCCCGACAAAAAACTTTTTCACGGTTACAGATGTAAACCTAGATGAACATATTGTTTATGAACTGGACAAAAAACCTATTGCCAGAACAATAGCAAAAACTCTAGGCATAAAAACAGAAAATTTACCTGAATATACTTTTTATCATCCGCTGGGAAGAATTCGAGACGGACAGATTTATATTACCGACTACAACAAAATATTTGATGATGAAAGCATAAGCTTCTATGCCCGAATTTACAACTACACCAGATTATGCCTGATGGAACTAAGCAATTACGAAACTGTACGTAAGCAAACATTCTCGGCAATAAAAAACGTAATTGAAAAGCCTGCATTCACAATTGCAATTAACTGCTTTAATCGTTCAAAATTATTTGAAAAAAATAAAACGTTTGAAACCTTTGTTCAGAATTTGAAATCGGACTACGGCGACTTCATCGGACTTTCAGGTTTTGGAGAACAAATAAATTTTACGCAGCTTAACCAAACGTTGGTATTTGCTGTTTTTGAATAATAAAAAAAAGTTTGAGGTGAAATAGTTATGAAGAGATTTAATGAAGGAGCAGTTTTTACAAACGACAAATGTATAGGCTGCAACAAGTGTATAATGACATGTCCGATAACCGGAGCAAATGTTCTGCTTATCGAAAATAACAAACCGCGAATAAATGTTTCTGCAAAAAAATGTATCCGCTGCGGAAACTGCATTATTACATGTACTCACAAAGCAAGAAACATCATTGATGATTCCGACGCTTTCTTCAAAGATTTGGCAGCCGGAGAAAAAATATCGCTGGTTGTAGATCCGGCATTTTATCTTATTTATGCACAAAGAGCATATAATATACTCGGCTACTTACGTTCGCTCGGTGTCAATAAAATTTACGACGCTGCATTCGGAGCTGAAATATTTCTATGGGCGCACGTGAATTACATTCGTGACAACGCAAATAAAAAAGGCTCAAAGAAATATATAGCCAACACTTGTCCGGTATTAGTAAACTTTGTGGAAAATTACAAGCCTGAATTAATTGAACACATTATTCCTATTCACTCACCGGTAATTTGTACTGCAATATATGCGCATAAATACCTTAAAGATGATTCAAAAATAGCTTTTATCAGTCCATGTATCGCAAGAGAAGACGAATTTAAATCGGAAGAAACAAACAACAACATCAATTACAATGTTACATTTGAAAATCTGATGAAACACATTGAAAATGTTACGCTTGAAAATTTCACAACAGAAAGCGATTTAACAACTCACGGTTTAGGAAATCTGTTTTCAATCAAAGGTGCATTGAAAGAAGCCGTAAGTTTATTTTTCCCACAGACTGAAATGATAGTAAGCTACGAAGAACTGAATGAAGCAATCAGAAACATTAAACATTTTCATTCCAGAAAAGACGACCCGGACTTTATTAACCCGACATTGATAGATTTTCTCAACAGCAGAGATGGCTGTGTCGCCGGCAGCGGAATAGAAAAAAAAGGCAGCAATTCATACAATGTCATTTTAGAGTATCAGAAAAAACGTCAAACGGCATTTATCGAAGTGGAAAAGCACAAAACAATAGATGACCGAATTTCATACTTAAACGGTTTGTTCCCAGATTTGAACCAAAAAGATTTTTTCAGAGAATTTGAAGACCGTTATCAACAGCAATACAAAATACCGCAAAGCATAATCAATAAAATTTTTATTTTAATGCACAAAGATACTGACGAGAAACGAAATCTCAACTGTAACTCATGCGGATACAAAACATGCAATGAACTGGTAAAAGCTATAGCATGTGGTTATGCAAAAATGAGCAACTGTATTCACTATGTAAATGAAGAGCTTGAAATCAGATACAATACAGATATACAAACCGGACTGCCGAACTTAATTGCATTCAAAAAAAATGTGTCATCCCTTTGTGAAAAAAATCCGGATACAAAATTCGTCATCTGCATAGGAGACATAAACAAGTTTTGTATCATAAATGATTTGTACAGCTATGAAGTGGGTAATGAAGTGCTTTCGTATATTGCTTCAACAATCCAAATCATTGCAGGCAAAGGCGGAACATGCGCCAGAACAAGCGGCGGCACATTCGTATTGTGCATTCCGTCAAGCGAAGAAACGCTGAACCAACTGTTTAAAAACACAAATTTTGACTGTACACATTTAGGCGTTGATTTTCCGATAACAATGCGATTCGGTTTGTGCAATATCGATGACAACCACAACAAATCGCTTGACCACATCATAAACTTTGCATCATTTGCAATGAACAAAACAAACGACAAAAGTTTCAACACTTACTGCTTCTACAGTGAAGAAATGCACGAAAAAGTTTTACTGGAAGCTTCCATCACTTCACAAATGCGCAGAGCTTTGGAAAATGAAGAATTTGTTTTGTATTTTCAGCCGCAATACAATCATTCTTCCGGTGAAATGGTCGGTGCCGAAGTACTTTGCCGATGGATTCAGTCCGACGGAACAATGATTTCGCCCGGAGTATTTGTTCCTATATTTGAGAAAAACGGCTTTGTGAAAGAACTCGACCGCTACATGTGGCGAAAATCATTTGAAACTGTAAGAAACTGGCTCAACAAGGGCGAAGAACCAGTTCCTATTTCTGTAAATATTTCGCGCATAAGCCTTGAAAATGACGAAATCATTGACATCATCGCAGGAATGAAAGCAAAATACAAAATTCCTACTCATTTGCTGCACTTTGAAATAACCGAAAGTGCATATATAAATGACCAAGTTCAGCTTATCCGACGAATCAATGAAATCAGAAATTTAGGTTTTATTATCGCAATGGATGATTTCGGAAGTGGTTATTCATCGCTGAACACATTGAAAAACATGCCGATTGACATATTAAAACTTGATATGGGTTTCTTGCGCAGCAATACAAATATGGACAAAGGCGGCAACATTATAAGTTCGGTTATCCGAATGGCGCAGGATTTGGAATTGTCAACAGTCGCAGAAGGTGTGGAGACAATACAGCAAGCTGATTACCTGAAAAGTATCGGGTGTGATGTAGTTCAAGGTTTTCTCTATGCTAAGCCTATGCCGCAGAGCCAATTTGAAGAGCTTGTCGATTCTTCCCACAAAGGAATTGTTCCAAAAAGAGAGCATTTTGTAGGAAATTTGAACATCAACAATCTGTACAATCCGAACTCAAGCGAAACTATTATGTTTACAAATTACACCGGAGCCGCTGCAATCATAGAATGCGCTCATGATAATATTTCGTTTATAAGAGTTAATGATAAATTCTTGAAATTATTCGGCTTCTATGATGTACCTTACAAAGAATTCAAGAAAAACTTTTTTGACTACTTTGACGCAGGTGATATGCTACAGTTCCGAGCGGCAGTCGAATATGCGATAGCAAGTTCCAATGAAACACAGTGCGTATTCAAATACAATCAAAGCAGAATCAATGAAACTGTTTGGGCTAAGTTCCACATCTGGAAAATAAGTTCCAACGGTCAGCGGTACACTTTGTACATACTTGCCGACAGCATTACATTGGAAAAACATTTGGAAACAGAGCTGTTAAAGTTCAAATCACAAATGAACATGATTATAGAAAATTCTCCGATCGGAATGTGTTTGCTGAAAATCAACAAGAGTTCAAGCAAACTTTTGTCTTCAATAAAAATGAGTGTTATAAAAACGAACAAAGCATTTTCCGATTTATCCGGTTTTTCCAAAGACGAAGTTCTTAGCTGGACAGAGAAAGAAACCGCAGCGATTATTCATCCACTGGATTTACCGGGTTTCACGCTGAAAATGCGTCATATTCTTTTTGATAATTTCAGAGAATCGGTTTCTCATGTTTACCGAGCAAGAAGAAAAGACGGTCAGTATATCTGGATAAAAATTTTGGCAACCGGAGTAAAAGAAGACGACGGTTCATTCACTGTAATTACAAATTACACAACATGCCGACCAAATGAAGAAAGCAAAAAACGTCCCGGTTAATTTACTATGAAAACTGCATTTGTAATTTATGACGGAATTACCGCATTGGACTTCATCGGAGTTTACGATTCTTTATCACGCATAAAATCTATGGGATTCGACAAAGATTTTTTAATCGATATATGCGGTCTGGAACATACAATAAAAGATTCTACCGGGAAAATAGCTTTTAACATCGAAAAAATCGGTTGCAGCCTAAAAACTTACGATATGGTTATAATTCCCGGCGGCTTCGGAACACGCCGTTTGGTAAATGACGACAACTTTATTTCCTACATAAAAACCGTCAATCCAAACGCAAGGCTTGTTTCCGTATGCAGCGGTGCGTTATTATACGGAAAAGCCGGTTTTCTTCACGACAAAAACATAACAACTCACAAAAATTTATTTTCCTGCATGACTGACTACGGCTGCAAAATCATAAACAAGCGCGTTGTTGCGGACGGCAATATAATCACTGCCGGCGGAGTAACTGCCGGGATTGATTTGGGGCTTTACCTTTGCGGAATACTTTACAACAAAGACATAATGTATAAAATTGCAACTCAAATGGAATATCAGCTGCCGGAAGATTTTGAAACAGAATTATTCTAAACAAAAACGGCAGCACTATAATCTTTGAGGTAAAAAATGCAGGTTACTCACGAAATCGCACCGGTTTGGAACAGCGAAAGCACAATTTTAATATTAGGAACAATGCCGTCTCCGGCTTCACGCAATGCTGAATTCTTTTACATGCATCCGCAGAATCGTTTTTGGCCGGTAATGGCGCAAATTTTCGGTGAAAAATTCTTATACGAAAACAAATCTGCCGAGATTGACAGCGCAATTGCTGAACGGAAAGATTTTCTGCTGCGGCACAATATTGCATTATGGGATGTCCTTGCAAAATGTGAAATCAATGGTGCGGAAGATTCATCCATAAAACAAACGGTGCCGAACAATTTCAGCGAAATTTTTGCCGGCTCAAAAATCAGGCAAATTTTCTGTACCGGAAAAACAGCTTTTTCACTTTACAAAAAATACTGTGCCGCACTGTACGAAATTCCGTTTGATTACCTGCCGTCTACAAGCCCGGCGAATCAAGCACACTGGAACAAAGAAAAGCTCATTGAAGAATACAAAAATAAACTGATTAACTGCAAATAATCGCTTTTAAGTCGCGGTCGCAAATTTTCGGTAAGCCTGCTCATCCATTAAGCCGGAATCCGCATTTTCGCCGGCATTAACAACAAAAAGCCAGCCGCCCCCCTCCGAATCTTTGTTTACCAAAGAAACATCATTTTGCAGCTGCGAATTTACTTCTTTTATTTCTGCGTCAAACGGTGCCTGAAAATAATTTACGCTCTTAAGAGATTCTACTTCTGCCAAAGGCTCGCAGCTTTTTACGGAATCACCGCAATTTTTGAGGAAATCAATAAAAACAACTTCACCCAATTCCTTTACCGCAAATGATGAAAGCCCAATCTTAAAAATTCCCGGCTGAATTTCTTCTACCCACTGATGCAATTCCGTAAAACGCATTATTCCCCCTTTATTCCGAGCAGATATTGTATTGTTCTGTAAATCCACTGCTTATTATCCAAATAGTCAATATCATAATCACTGAAATTCATACCGGACAAAATGCAAATTTTGCCTTTGCCAAAGCCGGTTATAACAGCTGCGGAACGATTTTTATTCTGCGCCGGATCCAGCCGCCTGTTTTTTATCTTGGTAGACGCGGAAAGTTGCACAAGTGAAATTGTATTGTATGCCTGCATAGGATAAATCTCGCCCGAATTCGACGACGCAATCAACTCTACGGGAGAAGGCAAATAAATGGATTTAAGATTTTGTCCGTAAATACTGCGGTTAAATGAAGTAAACAGCGGAATCTCCGAATCATGAAAATAATTTTCCTCATCATAAATGGCAAAAAAACCAACTGATGTTGTATAACGAAAGCGCACAGGCGAATAAAGTATTCGCAGCAATCGGTTGTAATACGTTACCGCAGCACGCGCTTTTGTTTCATCACGCCCATCTGCTGCAATAATCAACGAACCGCCGTGATAAACAAAGCGATGAAGCGCATACGAAAAATTCACTTCATAATTAACATTATCCGAAATAAACTGCGGCGGAGTAAGAATTACCAAATCATAATCCTGCAGAAGTGCGTCTTTCATAAAAGGCGTTCCTTCTGCCGAAACAGAAAACAACACGCCGTCATTCTCCATCATTTTTTTCAATGTACTAAGGCTTTCCGTGTATTTATTTTTATGAGTAGCATCCACAAGAATTTTATGCTGCTGCGTTCGCGGAAAATCGACCGTATCACAAGTAAAAATCTCGTCGTTTATGCTGGTTTCAATTCGCAAATTTGCTGTACCGGCAGCTTTCTCCGGCAACACACGCCTGATTTCGACATCACCTCGTCCGTTTAAAGTCATTTTTTCTTCATGAATGCAATTGTTATTGCTGTCAATAAAACGCACTTTTATATTTGAAACTGTTGTCGGGGAAATATTTGAAATTGTAAATGAAACCGCTTTAGAAGATTTTCCTGCCTGCTGATTTTCATTTTCAACAGAAATATTGCTTACCATAATGCTCTGCTTCTTCTGAATCCACACTGGAGTAGAATACGCCAAATGTCCGTTTTCAAAATACGCCACAAGCATTACATATTGAAACGCTCTATCTAAATCCAGAAAACCGCTGTCCTCCAAAAACAAACTTTCCGGCTGCTGCGCTTGTATCTCGGTAAGAATTCTGCCGTTATTTGTTACAAGCTCCACTTTTCCGAGTGCGATAGAATCGGAAGTCACGTGCCAATGATACGCAAAAGATTTTTTGTCCATCGCTGCTTCAAGAATATCACCAATCTGCGCACTTTCGATTTCCATAGACATTTGCGTGCCTTTTTCAAATGAAACAAACGTGCGGCGAGCTTTTAACGCATCTTTCAATGCTTCCGGCGTGTTTTTCCGTGCAATTACGCAAAAACGCGGAGTATTCTGAATCTTCCAATCGGGACCGAGTAAATTTGAAGATTGAAATGCGCCGAAAATAAAACCTCTGTCCAAATAATTTTGGTATTCATCAAGGTAACCGGAAACTTTTCCGTCAAAGCCGGTCGCTGCGGTCCCGAACAAAACTTTTCGCTTCATTTCACGCATGAATGACGACACCGGAGCGGTAGGCACTTCGCGTATCATAGGAAAATAAAACGCAATATCATCTTCTTGAATATCTTCCGAAAATTCCGGCAACGTAATAAAAAGGCGGTTTTGCTTCTTAAAAGATTGTTTTCCGAGCTTCTTAATATTTTTGATGAACTTCTGCGGATACGGCATATTACCGCTGCGGCTTTGCTCCACAAGTATCCAGAAGTCAAGTTCGTTCTCGGTAAATGCTTTTTCTGTCGTATCTTCATTGAAAAAACTGTTATTGCTGTAAAAACGACTGTTGGTCGCCGTTCCTTCAAGAATTACCGGATGATTTTCATCATTAACAATATTTTCTTTTTTGCCGCAGCTTAGAACCGACAGAACAGCGGCAAGTATTAATATCTTTTGTATCATTATTTATCTCCGAAAAAACATGCTGGCTTAAAACAAATCTGCCGGATCGGTATCGATTTCCAAATAGCTGTTTTTTGGTAAACGTTCCATTTTTTTTGTCATCTGCTTAACTACTTTTCTTATCGATTGCAAATTTTTCGACTTTAGCAAAATATGGTAGCGAAAATTATTATTAATGCGTGTAAGAAGACACGGTGCCGCCCCCATTATCTCTATTGATTTACGTTCATCCTGATTCGGCATAGTTTTCAACAGCCAATCAAGAAGTACTTTAAGTTTTTCGCATTCAGTTTTTGCTGTATTCTCATCAGGCGAACGAACAACAAGACGTATCAACCGGAAAAACGGTGGCATTCCAGCTGCTTCCCGATAAAAAATTTCATTAGTATAGAAAGCTCCGAAACCGTCCTTTACCGCAACCGCATAATGGTCAGGATTCAGCGTCTGCACCATTACAAGCCCACGTTCGCCTTCCCTGCCCGCTCGCCCGGCAGCTTGCGTAATCAGTGCAAAAGCTCGTTCTGCCGATTTGAAATCGGGAATATTAAGAAACAAATCGGCATTTATAATTCCCACAAATTTTATTCCCGGAAAATGAAGTCCCTTTGCAATAATCTGCGTTCCGATAATAATTTTAATTTCTCCGTCTGAAATGCGGCGAAATATTTCCTGAAGGTTTTTAGAATTCTGAACTGTATCGTAATCAATTCGGACAAGTGACGCACCGGGAAAAGTTCTGCTTACTTCATCTTCTACTTTCTCTGTTCCGGCACCGATTTTCTTGAATTTCTTTTCTCCGCACTCAGGACAAACAGTCGGTATCCCGGAAGTATAACCGCAGCGGTGACAGATTAATTTTTTCTTTGCTTGGTGATAAGTCAAGTTTACCGAACATCTTGGGCATTCAATCACCGTTTTGCACGACGAACATTGCAAACAGCTTGAAAATCCGCGCCTATTTTGCAGTAGTAAAACCTGTTCGCCGTTTTGAAGTCTGCGATTTATCTCCGCTGCCATTTCTGACGACAAAACGCGCTCCTGCGACAATGCCGAAGTATCAACAATCCGCACTTCAGGCAACTGCGCCCCTTGATAACGCTGCGAAAGCGTGTAAAGCTTCAAAAAACCTTTCTGTGCATAGTACCAAGACTCTACCGACGGAGTTGCAGAACCAAGCACAACTGCGGCATTCATAATTTTTGCAAGATGAAATGCTGCACTTCTGGCATGAAAGCGCGGTGACTCATCAGACTTATACGCACCGTCATGTTCTTCATCGATTATTATCAGTCCGGTGTCAGCCAAAGGTGCAAAAAGCGCGCTTCTAGGTCCAATTGCAATTCGTGCTTCACCATTGAAAAGCCGCATATATTCGCCAAGCCTAGTGCTTCCCGTCAAACCGGAATGAAGAACAGCGCATAAATCGCCGAATCTTGCACGCAGTCTTTCAAGAGTTTGGTAACTCATAGCTATTTCCGGCACAAGGAAAATTACGCTTTTGCCGGCTGCAATCGTATCTTCCATCAGTTTTATGTAAACTTCAGTTTTCCCCGAACCGGTAATTCCGTAAAGATAAAAAAAATTTTGATTATGCTGTAAATCGTTGTTTATGCCGTTGTATGCTGCCTGCTGCTCCGGAGTAAGCGTCGCTTCCGGTGCGGTACGTGCCGGCAAGACAGCAAGCGGTTTCGGGCGAATTCCGCGCGGAATCATCAGCGACAACGCTTCACCGATAGAACAAAAGTAATACGACGCAATCCACTTTGCAAAATCAAGCATAAAAGGCTGAAAAATCGGCGTTTTGTCTATAATTTTTTCGACATTCTTTATACTGTATACGGAATCTGTCGTTTCACTTTCGCTTACAACATAACCGGTAAGCTTGCGGTTATGAAAATTGACAAGCACTCTGCACCCGAAAAGTGACTGATTTTCCGGATTTTGTTCCCGGTCAGCCATATACGTAAAAGTTCCGTCCAACGGAATCGGAAGTGCAACTTCTATATATTTCATGAATTACCAAGCATTGACTTCAATTTTTTCAAATCTTCCCACAACGGTGCTTTAAACGACGGATTAGCTAAAACAAATGCCGGAGAAAAAAGCGGAAGTACAGTTCTTCCGTTATATTCTATCGGGATTCCATGCTCTGCGGTAAGATTAACGGCTGATCGTTTTAATGAAGAAATCGGAAGCTGACCGAGTGTCACGATAATTTGCGGATTAACAAGTTCAATCTGCGCATTCAAATGCTCACGGCAAGTATCAATCATTTCTACAGACAAGCGAGAATTTCCAAGACAGCACTTTAAAATATTTGTAACAAACAAATCATCTTCCGACAAACCTATCGGAGTAAGCCATTTATCAAAAAAAGTTCGTGCGGCACCTGAAAGTGCATAGCGTTCCTTTTCTTCCATCGGCGTAACCGGCTCCGCAATAAGAAATATCCTTGATGAAACAGCCCCACAGCCCGGAAAACGTGCAGTCGAATTTTTATGCAATGCGCAAGCCTGACATTTTAAAATCTTTCGTCCTGTTTCAATCATCGCCAAAGTGCCGTTTTTAGTTTGCGGCGAAGTTTTCATTTGCGAAAGAACATTTGCAGAAGAACCCGTTTTGGCTTGCGTGCCTGTCGGATTGTAATTCGACTGCACAGCCGCATTCTTTTCCGGTTCGTCGTCATTATCCCAAGCGGAAAAATCAAACGACGGATGTTCACTGCGCATTTTATCGGTAAAAAAATCCAGACAATCATTAAGAAATGAATTGTAATCAGCTGCAAATTCAGATGGCGTCATAATTATTTCCTAGAACTTCATTTCCATACATAAACGCATATCGCCGCTGCCGGTTCCCTGAACATCAAAGCTCATTCCGTCGTATTTGCGTTTTATAAAGCCGTTGTACTGGTCTACAAAAAATTTAGCCTTAACCATATTGTAGTTATAACGTGCGCCTTTAGCCATACCTATTGCAAAAGTAATAATTCCGGTAATAGAAAATGTCGACAACGCAAAAAGCGTGATTCCCCAGCCTAAAGCAGCATCTTGATGATACAAAGAGTCTCCGAATACATAATCCTGCGTTGCGTATCCGACTGTAAGTATCGTTCCACCCACATCAAGGGCAATTCCGGTAATCAAACTTATAAAAAAACCTACTTTAAACGAGTTGTAATAGCGACCCCAAGTTAAATCTTTCGCAAGCCGTTCATTGCCCATTTTTCTTGCTAAAAAAGGCAGGTCAACATATTCGCCGGAACCAAGCTGCACATAATATTTTGTGTTAGCCGCAAAATCTCCGCCTGCATTCTGCACTTTGTTTTTGTAAAGGCTTACATTATCAAACCGAAACGTTGCCATTTCCTGTTCCATCTGTTGATTCAAATTATTTTGAATCTGTTGATTCAAATCATTTTGAAGATTTTCTGCATTTTCTTCAATTTCAGCTGCATTCAAAACCACTGTCAGCATACAAATTAAAACAAAAATTAAACTGATTTTTTTCATTGCTTGACTCCTTTTTTAGGTAAGCTGCTAATGTTTGTACAAACAGATGTGTCGCTGCTGAAAAAGCAATTGTCACTTTCAGGCAGCCGCAAATTCTGCAAAGCGCAAAACCTAAGCCTGCTAATTCTTATAACATTTCATATTTTTCTTCAATTGTTTTTCGGAAATGAAACAACAGCGACTTTTAAGGTTTGACAACCGATATTCTCATTTGTTAAAAAGCGGCATGATTTTTAGCTTAGCACCGATTATGGGAATTACAAACAGTTCGTACCGCAATGCATTTCATAAATATTTCGGCGGAATGTCAAAATATTACGCTCCGTTTGTATCTGCGGTAAATACAAATGTTGAAAATCCCAACTTACTGAAAGATTTGCAGCCTGCAAAAAACCGCACGCTTATAAACAATGGCATTGAAATGATTCCGCAAATTTTATCATGCGACGGCGTATTAATGCGGCGACTTATTATACAAATGTCTGCTTTAGGATACAATGAAGTAAACTGGAATATCGGATGTCCTTTCCCCACCGTTACACGCAAAAAACGAGGCAGCGGAATTCTGCCGTATCCTGACCTTATCGACAAAGTACTGAATGAAGCGATGAAAGATATTCCGTGCAAACTTTCAATAAAAATGCGGCTCGGTTTAAATGATGAAAATGAATTCTGCAATGTACTGAAAGTAATTTCGCAATATCCGGTATCGGAACTAATAATTCATCCACGAACCGGGAAACAAGCATATTCCGGCAAACCGAATCTTGAACTGTTCGCCGAAGCTGCCGCGCTTTACGGCAAACCTGTTGCATACAACGGCGATATTTTTGATGATGAAAATTTTTTTCACATTAAGAAAATGTTTCCGGATGTAACGCATTTCATGCTCGGGCGCGGTGCATTGTCCGATCCTTTTCTAGTTCACAGACTATGCGGCAACGAAGATTTTCCCGATGATACAAAAATTAGAATACTGCATGATTTTCATGATGAAATTTTCAATTCGTTTGATGTCAGCTTAGGTTCTGTAAACAAAGACATTGACAATAAACCAGCAGGACTTTGTCATAAAATGAAAGGCTTTTGGGAATACGCTGCCGTTCATCTGAAAAACAGCGAAGTGTTTATAAAAAAAATTCACAGAACAAAAAATGTCAGACAGTACCTTGAAACTGTTGAACGGTATTTTCAAAATGACGCAGGCTGGCGAAACAAAGGAATCTATTATTTTTTACGGGAGAGCTTAAATGAGAATTGATTCGGTAATTTTTGATTTTGACGGAACAGTTGTTGACAGCGAGCCGAATTATTATGAAGCAGACCGGCTTCTTATGGCAAAATACGGAATAAATTTTACTTTTGATATGAAGAAAGAATTCATCGGGCGCGGCAATACGAAAATGATGGAAGAACTTAATAAGCGTTACAATCTGCCCATAACAGTAGAAGAAATGACAAAAGAGAAAAACCGGTTGTACCTTGACATTGCACTGAAAGGCACGCCGATTTATCCGGAAATGCTGAAGTTCATTAAAATGCTTGTGCGTGAAGGTATTCCGCTTGCGTTGGCTTCCGGTACATCATCGTCGATTCTGAATCGCTTGGTTTATCATCTGGAGTTGCAGCAATATTTTGACGCAGTTATTTCCTCTGATGATGTAGGCAAAAGCAAACCTGAACCTGATATTTTTCTGGAAGCCGCAAAAAAAATTCATACTGAACCGAAAAACTGCCTTGTAGTCGAAGATTCCGCTTTCGGAATAGAAGCCGGAATTCGCGCCGGAATGCAAATAATGGCAGTTCCGTACATTACCGATGAACCGTTGGATGAAATTTTCTTTAAAAGCGACATGCTTTTCTCGTGCGGGCAATCGGAATTCAGCGCAGAAAAAGCAATGGCTTGGTTTAATACACGCTATTTACAGGAATAAAACGATTTTCTTTTTACACTAAAGAAACTGTCTTTCCGAATGTACTGAAAATTTTCTGCTTTGAAAAAATCCAATTCGTTACTATCTTAGTTGGAGTTATAAAACATTCTCTCAATCTTTATGTTAATTGCGAATGAAGGGGTTTTACCAAAGTGAAAAAGTCTTTTCCTTTATTGTTAAATTTCAGTGAGGAGGATGAATTTTTAATACATTTCGGAAAGTGCAGAAATCCGGACAACAGAAGAATACTTGCCATGTACCAAAGAAAATTCATGGAAAACTGCCGCTATCAAACTTCAAGAACAAAAGAACGCTTTTACAAATGGTTTATTTCAAAAGCTTATTGTGCATATCTAAAATCAGAAAATTGCGAATATTTAGAAATCAACATCGAATACACAATCGAAGACTTTTATTTTTAAACGAGTAATTTTATTTGTAACTTTTTTGATTTTTCATATAATGCCGATCTATTTCTAAAATAGATACGGAGAATTTATGAGTCTGTCACCTGTTATACTTTTTGTTTACAACCGCCCGGAGCATACATTGAAAACGCTTGAAGCTCTGCAAAGAAATTATTTGTCGCAACAAACGGAACTTTATGTATTCTGCGACGGTGCAAAAAGCGGTGCTTCTGCACAGCAAACAGAAAAAATCGAACAGACACGTCGAATTGTGCGCAGCAAAAAATGGTGCACCGAAGTTCACATAGAAGAATCTGCCGAAAACAAAGGGCTTGCGACTTCCATAATAAGCGGCGTTTCGCAAGTAATGAAAAAACATGGGCAAGCGATTGTCCTTGAAGATGACATTGTTACAGGAAAATATTTTCTTACGTATATGAACAAAGCTCTTGAACTGTACAAAGATTCGCCTGAGGTTTGGCACATCAACGGCTGGACAAATCCTGTAAAAGCGCAATCTCCGGAAAGTGCATTTTTTTATCCGATAATGGAATGCTGGGGCTGGGCGACTTGGGCAGACCGCTGGCAGTACTACAAAAAAGACTGTGAATATTACTGCAATAAATTCTCACGCAAAGACATTTACCGATTCAACAGTGATGGAACCGAAAACCGCTGGAAACAGATTCTGCGCAATCGCAGCGGAAAAATCAACACTTGGGCAATCTTTTGGTCTGCTACGATTTTTGAACACAACGGACTTTGCCTTGCTCCGCAGAAAACTTTAGTGCGCAATGAGGGAATGGACAACAGCGGAGAAAATTGTTATTCATCGCCGCTGCAAGTTGTACACGACTCGATAGATCATGAAATTACTTCTTTTCCTGAAAAAACAGCCGTTAATGATTACATGTACAATCAGCTGAAAAAGTTCTTTCGGCGCAAAAATTTAATTACGCCCGGCAGGATTTACAGGAAGTTAAAAAGTATTTTGAAAAAATGAAAAAGTGCGGCTCAACTGTTCCTTTTTTTCATCAGCAGGCTTAACTTTATTTATTCGCTGCATTTAAAAAAGTCAGCGCATTATGTTATTTTGTACAGGAACAAAAAAATATGGTTAATTTTATTTATTTTTTTACA
>JBNMHA010000045.1:0-19003 GCA_050872545.1 Spirochaetales bacterium
ATATATCTGATAAAAAAAGGCTGCTGCGTTCTGATCACGGAACGACTTACTTTTCCATATCCGATAATTTTAATGAATTTGACGGTTTGTGGTCATACGGTTTTCATATATTTCAGCGTGTTTTTCTTAACGGAAAATACAGAATTGCAGGTAAGCGCATAAGTCGTTTCCATTGCGAAATTGCTTACTACAACAATTCACGTGTTAAAATAATGCTGTTTAAGAATAATCAGGGATTTTGGTTTTCGCCGTATAAAAGAGCTTTTTCTCATGGAACCATAAGTTATAAATTTGTTATTCCATCTGCGTTTGAACTTATCGGTGCCGAAAAAAACGTTATTTTCCTGAAATATTTTGCTCCGAAAAGGGACGGATTCGGCGTTGATTCTCTTTATGTAGCCATAACATGTGAGCAGAATTTTTTCTTTGAAAAAGTTTGTGCTGCGCAAAATCTGCTGGAATTTAAGCAAAAAAGGTTGCGCGGTGAAAAAAAAGATGCCGGTATTCTGTTTTTGTATTCCGGAAATCTGGACAAGCTCAAGGAAAACGTAAAAGCAAAAAGCAACCTTACCGACATTCTTATAAAACAGCATATTAATAATTGTTCGCTTACTTTAAAATATTCGGAGTGCAAGACCAATTCATCGTTGCTCAACCGTGCGCTGAATTTCGGCAGCATTACAGGTTCGTATTTTATAATGTCAAAAAATAATCGTATCGGAATATGGGCCGGGTTTCCTTGGTTTGACAACAGCTGGGGGCGTGATACTTTTATAGCATTACCGGGAATTGCCCTTGTTACCGGACGATTTGAACAGGCAGCGCACATTATTTGCGTTTTTTTGAAATATCAAGATTTGGACAAAAGTTCACCGACTTACGGACGAATTCCAAATGTAATATGGAATGAAAAAAATATAATGTTTAATACAGCTGATGCAACTGCACTGCTGATTCGCGAATTGTACGAATATTACCTTTATACAGGTGATGCCGCTACAATTATGAGCGTATGGAACAGAATTGTTATTGCTGTGGATGCTGTGTATATTGCCCGTAAAGATCGTTATAATTTTGTGCCGAATGAAGATGCCGATGATTGGATGGATGCAAGAATTCTCGGTGAAGATTCGTATTCTCCGCGCGGCGACAGACAGGTGGAAATACAGTCGCTTTGGTTTACGGCTTTACATGCGGCAGTGCAGATGGCAGATGAGTTGATTCGCCGCAATGAAAATTATTCTCCGCTGCTGCAGGATATTGACATTACTGTGGTAAAGCGTAAGCGTGATGAATATTTGAATGAAGCGGAAAAACTGAAGCGTTCATTCAATAAAATGTTTGTAACAAATGAAGCTCCTTATATTTATGATCATTTAAACAGTGACGGAACGCCGGATATGCATATTCGTCCTAATGTGCTTTTGGCAATGCATTATAATGATTTGCCCGGAATTCCTAAGCTTATCGACAGAGACAGTGGTTTGCTTGCGTTTAAATATATTGCAGGCAACTGTGTTTTTGAACATGGAGTGGCGTCTTTGGGAAGATACGAAGCCGATTTTCATCCGATACATATCAGCAGTATGTACCACAAGGATGCAGCATATCACAACGGAATGATTTGGTGCTGGCTGTCCGGAGCTTTCATTAATACTGCGGTGTCTTACGGTCTGCAAAAATTTGCATATCGTCAGACTAAGGCATTGACTCATGAAATACTTTACGGAGCCGCTCCGGGCTGTTTGCCGGAATTGTTCGACCCATTCTGCAAGGACGGAAAAATTAACGCTTCCGGAACTTATTCTCAAGCTTGGTCGGTTTCTGAATACAACCGGGCGTTTTATCAGGACTACATGGGAATTCGTCCGAACGTTCCGGCTCGCCGCTTGTATTTCACGCCGCATTTTCCTGCAGAAATCGGCGGTTTCCAAACGAAAGTGCGCTACGGAATTTACGAAACGCTTTATTTGGAACTTAAAACAAACTTGAAGTCGGAAAATGTTTCGTCAATCGGAATATTTGCACAGGAAATTATTCAGCCGCTGGAAGTTATTGTTAAGGTAGATATTGGTTCTGAAGAATGCAGCGGCAGGATTGAAAATAAATCGGTTCATTTAAAAATTATGCTGAAATCTTCCGGAGCACGTGTGCGTTTGGGATTTGACTTTGTGGAAAATAACCGCTTTAAGCTTAAAGATTTGTACGTAAGCAGCAATGCCGAGCTTGTGTCAATGGAAACTTCCGGTGAAACATTGTGCGAACCTGTAACAGAAAATCTTACTTATACGCAGCCGCTGTCCGAAAACGATATTGGCTCATACAGATGTATGCTTGAAGAAGATTATCTGGATAAAAAAATACTCGGCGAACGCTTTGATAAGAAAAAAAGATTTTCGTGATTATCAGCATTTCATGTAATCAGACATTTTGCATATACCGGACGCACCGGCAGCGATAACCGACAATTCGTTTTCGTTGTTGATTCCGCCGAGTGCGTATACCGGAATTTTTATCGATTTGCAGACTTCTTCCAAAGCGGCAAGTCCTTTAGGCGGCAGGTCTTTTTTGCAGTCTGTCGGGAAAATATGACTGTAAATGATGTATGAAGCGTTGTTTTTCTGTGCATAAACAGCTTCATTTACCGAATGAACGGAAACGCCTACAGTTTCAAAGTTATTCGGCAGCGTTAAGTTCTCGGCAAATATCGACAGCGGCAGATGAATTCTCCGACAGTTTAGCTTACGGCAGCTATCAATAAAAGAATGCAGTATAATGCGTGCTCTTTTGTTTTCACAATGCCGAATTACCGACTCCGCAAGTGCAGTGTAATCCTGCGGTGACAAATCTTTTTCACGCAATATAAGAAAATCCGTAATTTCACAAATTTTTGCTAAATGGGCAGCGTAATCTTCCTGTGAAGAATTCGCATGATATTTAAAAAATATTTCACGGTTACTGATTGCAATTTTTTTATACATATAAGTAGTCATTCATTACCGGTTGAAGTTTGCGTGCTTTTATTGCTGCGGCTACTTGTTTTACAGTTCGTGCGTCGGCAATCTCAAATTGATTGTCGCCTTTGCTTTCATCGGATTGACTGTGATTCCCAATGCCGGTGTTGACCGAAGCGGAAATTTTAGTGGCAGCAAGTCCTATTACATTATCCCGGAAGCCTTCACGTTCCCTTGTTGAAATCGTAATTCCGGCATAAGGCATAAAAATTCGGTAAGCTGTCAGAACTTGCAGAAGCTGCTTTTCGTGAACATCCATCGGATTAATTTTGTCATTATTGACAATAGGGCGAAGTCTTGGACATGAAAAAGATATTTCTGCGTGAGGATATTTTTTCTGGAGAAAATAAGCGTGAAGTCCTGTAGCAAAAGCGTCTTTTCTAAAGTCATCAAGCCCCAAGAGTGCAGCAAAAGCAACTCCGCGCATACCGCCGCGAATTGCCCGTTCCTGAGAATCAAAACGATACGGAAAAATTCTTTTATGTCCGGCAAGATGAAGTGTCTCATACTTTTGCGGATTGTAAGTTTCCTGAAACACGGTAACGTAGTCGGCTCCGCAATCATGCAAATATTTATATTCATCAATATTCATCGGATAAACTTCTACTCCGATAGTTCTGAAATATTTGCGGGCGATTTTACATGCTTCACCGATGTACTTTACATCCGACATTTTTCTGCTTTCGCCTGTGAGAATAAGAATTTCTTCCAATCCGTTTTGCGCAATTGCTTTCATTTCACGTTCGATTCCTTCATTGTCAAGCTTTGCTCTGGAAATTTTATTGTGACAGTTAAATCCGCAGTAAATGCAGAAGTTTTCGCAGTAATTAGAAATGTACAGCGGCGTAAAAAGATAAACGCTGTTGCCGAAATGCTTTCGAGTTTCCAGCAGAGATTTATGTGCCATTTCTTCCAGAAAATTTTCAGCCGCCGGTGAAAGAAGTGCGGCAAAATCTTCCGGAGTACAGTTTTCGCTGCTTAATGCGGCTTTTACATCATCGCTTGTGTATTTGCTGTAATTATAATTTTTTACCGCATTAAGAGTTTTTTTCATTATGTCGGAATCTTTCAGTACTTCCATATCCGGCAGATATTGCATAAAATCGGAACGTTCTTTTTGCAGTTCGTTTTTTATATCATCATTTAAAATACTTTCATTTATTTCTTTAGGCATAAGTTTCTCCGCTTGTTCAGTTTAGAAAATCAGTTAATGGTGATGAAGCACTTGCATTGCTGATGACGCGTCCGAGTCCGGACAAATATGCTGTTCGTCCGGCTTGAATTGCTTTGCCGAACGCTTCTGCCATTGCCGGAATGTCTCCTGCCGTGGCAATTGCAGTGTTTGCCATTACCGCAGCTGCTCCCATTTCCATTACTTCGCAAGCCTGAGACGGACGTCCGATTCCGGCATCGACTATAATCGGAAGTGAAATTTCTTCTATTAATATTTTGATGAAATCTTTTGTTGCCAGTCCTTTATTGGAGCCGATAGGAGCAGCCAGCGGCATTACGGCTGCGGCACCGGCATTTACCAAATCACGCGCGGTGTTTAAATCCGGATACATATAAGGAAGTACAATAAAGCCTTCTTTTGCAAGAATTTCCGTAGCTTTTACTGTTTCGTAATTGTCCGGTAAAAGGTACTTTGAATCACGAATTACTTCAATTTTTACAAAGTCACCGCAGCCTATTTCACGTGCAAGCCTTGCAATTCGCACTGCTTCATCGGCAGTCCTTGCACCGGATGTATTAGGCAAAAGCGTTACATGTTTCGGAATGAAATCTAAAATATTTTCACTGCTTCCTGTATTTGCACGACGCAGTGCTAATGTGATAATTTCAGCACCGGCATTTTTAACAGCGGCTTCTATAAGATCAAGATTGTATTTTCCGGAACCGAGAATGAATCTTGATGTAAATTCATGCCCTCCGATTACTAATTTATCGTTTGTCATACTTTAAACTCCTTCTTCTAAAATCAGTTGAACTGCTTTATTTGCCTGATGACCGGCGCAGATACTTACACGTGCTGCCATAAGCGGCGAACCATCTTCTTTGCCGTTTCTTTCATCGCCGCAGATGTAGAAATTGCGGAATATTCTGCGCGTTTTTATCATGTTTGAATCGGCGAATCCTGCCATTCCCGAACCGGAAATGAGCTTTATATCGGGAAATTTTGTCAGCAGACCGTTTACAAGCATTGCTTTTTGCGCCGCATCGTCAAAGGCTTCACATACAATTTTTTCATTGCCGAACAACTCTTCGATATTATCTTCCGTTACTTTTATGGTGTCGGTGATAATATTCAGATACGGATTAATTTCTAAAAGTTTTTCTTTTAGGCATTCGGTTTTTGGCTTTCCGATGTGGCTTATGTAATATTCTTGCCGATTCAGATTGCTTATATCAACATTGTCAAAATCAATCAGATGCAGCGTACCGATACAACTTCTTGCAAGCATTACCGAAATATGGGAACCAAGTCCACCTAATCCGGCAACAGCGACTTTTGCAGCGGTTAGTTTGCGGAAATTTTCTTCCCCGAAATGTTTTTTACATGCGGTTTCATATTCAAGTTTTGTCATTGTGGTCTAACCTCCGCCTACAAAATGCACAATCTCAATTTCGTCACCGTCTGCAATCTGTGTTGTTTCGTATTTTGTTTTGGGAATAATGTTACCGTTGATTTCCACTGCGATGTGGTTGAGATTGTAGCCGGCATTGTTAATGTAAGTTTGAAGTGAAAGCCCGCTTGCGTCGACAGGCTGCGAATTAATTTTTACCATTAAAATACTCCGATTAAAAAAAATGGGAAGCAGCCAATATAAGCAACTTCCCACAAAGAGTATATGTTTCCTACGTTGGCATTATCCAAATCAGGTATAAGGGTCGAAGGTTTTACCTTCCTCTCAGCCTGTTCCACAAGCTCCCCAGTGAAATTTCAGGTACTATAATAATTTTATTCTGAAAATACAAGGTTTAAACAGAGTAAAATAATTTTTCAGACTGGCTTTTCAAATCAAATGACTGAAAATAGCCGCTTATTTTTTCACGCTTTGTCGTGTCAATATCAAGCCCTTCGACAATATATTTTTCTACATTGTTAATACCGAAAACTTTTGCAAGCTGTTTAACATATTCAACGCCTAAATGTTCTCCGTTAATAAAGCCGCCGCATGTGGAAAAGTAAATGATTTTCCCAGCTTTGCAGCAGCCGATACTTTTTGTTCCTTCATAATCGAACGTTATTCCGACAACTGAAATTCTTTCAAAATACACACGCAGCAACGACGGAAAAGATAAATCCCAGTACGGTGCGGCAATTATAATTTCATCGGCGGTGGCAAATTGTTTTGCGTATTTAAAAATTTCATGTTCTGTATTTGAGCTTTGCAGCAACTTATCGCGCAGTTTTATATCATCATTTGTGAGCGGCAGTATATTTTCGTGCATTAGATAAACTTTCTCAATTTCCCAATTTGTACGGTTCAGCGATTTTAAGTATGACTCGTATAATTTGCGTGTTGCAGATTTTTCTTCACGAATGCAGCAATCGACTATCAGTAGTTTCATATTTTCCCATCCTGTTTGTTTATAACTTTTGTTTCGTCATGCAAATGAATTAGCCTTAATTTTCAAGTATTGTTTAGAAAAACGTCATTCTCGTGCGTTGACACGGCAATTTGGCAAATTAAATTACGACTTAAGTTTAATAAATTTATACAGTTTAGAAGTTTTTTTTCTTACCGATAAAAAAATAATCGGGAAAGTATTCTGATATTTTTTGTAATGAGGCATCGAACAGGTTATGTTTTTAAAAAATCTTACTATTAATGGCTTTAAATCATTTTGTGAGCCGTCGGAAATTAAATTTGATAAAGGAATTTCGGCAATTGTCGGACCTAACGGCTGCGGAAAATCAAATATTGTAGATGCATTAAAGTGGGTTTTGGGGGAACAAAAAAACCGGTCACTGCGTGCCAACAGTATGACTGATGTGATTTTTAAAGGAACAACTGAGAAAAAAGGGCTTGGTCGTGCGGAAGTGCGTCTTACGCTTGTTAATGAAAATGGACTGCTGCCGCTTGATTTCAATGAAGTAGAAGTGGCACGTATCATTTATGCCGACGGCGAGAACGAATATTACATTAACAAGGAAAAAGTGCGGCTTAAAGATATTCATGAGCTTTTCTTTGATACCGGAGTCGGGAAATCTGCGTATTCATTTATGGAACAGGGAAAAATTGACATGATTCTTTCCAATAAACCGGAAGATCGCCGTTATATAATCGAAGAAGCAGCCGGCATTACAAAGTATAAATCACGAAAGAATGAAGCAGAACTCAATCTTAATCGAGCAAATGAAAATATTATCCGAGCACAGGACATTTTTTCCGAAGTTTCCAAACAATACGAATCTATGAAGAAGCAGGCGGATAAGGCTCAGCGTTATATGGAATTCAAGAACAATGTTCGTGATTTGGAGATTGAACTCGGAATTAACAGGCTTATGCTGCAAAAGAATATAAAAGAACGTTTTGCCGGTAAGCAGTCGAAAGTTGATGAAGAATTGGCAGAAATTCAGAATGAGATTAGTTCTCTTGAAAACGATGTTTCGGAAAAAATGCTTATGGTCAACGGGCTGGAGCAGGAAAAGATAGATAAGCACCGTGAAATCGAAAGAACCGAGGGGGAAATTAAAGCGTTGAATGTAAAGAATGCTGCGCTGCGTGATAAGGAAGCGACAATTTCTTCTTCTTTAAGAACTGATGAGGAAAAACTTCATAGGCTTGATAAAACGATTGCCGATACTGATGAAGAACTTGCTGCTGTTGATGATGAACGTTTTGAGACTGTTTCAAAAATCAGCAGTATGGAAAAAGATATTTCTCGTCATAATGAAATGATTGCGCAAATTGATGTGGATTTGAAGAAGTGCGATGAACAGATAAAAACTTTGCATAGTTTGATTAAGGATTTAGCTGCGGAACAGACCGGTAAGCGCGGTCATTTGAAAGAAATTACCGATGCGCTGATTGTTAAAATAGAAGAATCGCTGAATGTCTTTGATATGAATTCACGCGAGATAATGACGCTTAAAGAAAGTGTAGGCAATGATATTCCGAGAGTGCGTGAAGAATTCAGAACACGTCGTCAGTTTTTGGAAGATGTTTTGAAGATTCGCAATATTCCGTCGGACAGCAGTGCATTTTTTCAGCAATTGGAAGATTTCGGCA
The DNA here is from genome assembly GCA_050872545.1 of Spirochaetales bacterium. Taxonomy (GTDB): domain Bacteria; phylum Spirochaetota; class GWE2-31-10; order GWE2-31-10; family GWE2-31-10; genus RGIG8597. The sequence goes on from JBNMHA010000045.1 coordinate 8,252, forward strand.
GACATTTGCAGGAACTTGAAGATAAGCTCGGTATTGCTGGTGATAATGTAAATAAATACGTTAAGGCTACGGAAATTTTCATGAATGATATTTTCAGCCCGGAAGGTATTATCCAAAAAAAGCGCAAGACCGAGCATGAAATAGCAGAGCTTGATAAACGTATGTCTAATTGCAGAACGGAAATAGAAGGTCTGGAAAGAAGTTGCGAGACTAAAGAAGAGCAGAAAGAGAATTACAGAAAGCTTGTTGAAGAAGCGAAAGTTATATATTCAACCCTACTTGAAAAACAAAAGTCTTTTGACCGAGAAATTCAGCGTATTACAAAAATTAAGAATGAATATATTGCGCAGAAATCGGAAATCGAACGCACAATAAAAGCACGGAATGAAGAACTTGAAGATGTTCAGTATGAGATAGATGAAATTGACGGACAACTGCGCAAAGAACGCGGCAATAAAAAGAAGATTGAAGAACGAATTGCTGAACTGGAAAATATGATTCAGTCGGAAAGTGAAAAAATGTCGCAGCAGCAGCAAAAAATGCGTTCGATTAACGAATCTTTTTTAAGGAAGAAAACCGAAATTGAGGAGCTGAAACTCAAGCTTGCCGAAGTTGATACTACAATTAACGAGATTTATCATAATGCGTATGAGAATCTTTCCGTTAATTTAAAAGAGTACGAAAATTCCGAAAAGTACAATACAGGACGGGAAGCTTCTGCTATCAGAGAATCGCTTTCAGATATAAAGAACAGCATGATGTCGCTGGGACAGGTAAATATGGCTGCAATGCAGGAATGTGAGTCACTTAAAGAACGTTATGATTTGCTTATGTCGCAGCTTGATGACCTTCAAAAGGGAAAAGAAGATTTAGTAACTATAATTAATGAGCTTAATGGGAAGTCACAGGAAATGTTTGAAAAAACTTATGTGGAAATCAGAAAGAATTTCCAGATGATTTTTTCAAAGTTGTTCAACGGTGGAAAGGCGGATATTTTACTGACAAATCCGGAAAATCTTTTGGAAACAGGAATTGATGTGGAAGTTCAGCCGCCCGGACAAACAAGGAAAAGCATAACGCTTCTTTCCGGAGGGCAGCGCACAATGACGGCGATTGCGCTGATGTTTGCTACTTTTATGGTAAAACCGTCGCCGTTTTGTTTGCTGGATGAAATTGACGCTGCATTGGACGAAGCGAATGTTACTCGTTTTATCGGGCTTGTTCAGGATTTCAAAGACCAAAGCCAGTTTGTAATGATTACGCATAATAAAAAAACAATGTCGGCTGCAAATGTAATGTATGGTGTAACTCAAGAAACTATGGGGGTATCGAAAATTGTCTCTGCAAAATTTATTGAAAAAATTCTCTGAATTATGGAAACGCGGCAAAGCAAAAATTTCGGTTGTGAAAGCAGGAGCTTTTTCTAAGCGCAAAAATAATTCCTTTGTTTACCGTAATAAGCGTGAAATTATAATTATTTTTGCGTCTGTTGTGATTGTGATGTTATGTGCGGCTTCGATAACTCATCATGCCGTAAAACATAATCAGCGAAAAAAACAATTTGCGCCTGTTGAAAAAATGACTGAAAATAAAGCTGAAAATTCGGAAAAGAAACTTGCTGCGAATAAAAAAAAGAAGCAAAAAATTTCACCTGCCAGAGAAATGAAAGCCGGAATTTTAAATGATGAAGTGCTGTTTCTGCTTGACGGTTCTGTAGCTTATCCTACGTTGGGTAATGAGGAGTTTTCTGCGAATTATATCGAAATGTACCCTTTAAATAATTATAACCTTGCCGATACTAATCTTATCATGAACGAGTATGACAAAATTATTGACCAGTCAATTAAGGACAGTTGTACTTTTAACTTTGAACGCAGGAGAAAATAGTGAAAAGATTAGGCGGGATAATCACTGTTTTACTTGTCGTTCTTTGCTTTGGAACAGTGATTTCCTGTGCCGGGACAAAGGACGCAGTAGTAAAAGATTCAAAAAAAGGAAACACATCAAACAAATCGGCAAATGCACAGTCGCTTTCGGAACCGTTAAATGTGGATTTGAACAAAAGTTTGAACTCAAGCTCAAACAAAGATTTGAGCTCAAGTTCAAACGAAGATTTGAACTTAGAAACTGATGAATTAACACAAAAAGCGGACAACACAAAAAAAATATTGCCGCAGTCATTTCTGTCAGAAGATTGTATTGCCGCACAAATGCTTAATGTTCCGAATGAACTGCAAATTGAAAATAAAGAAGTTGCACTTATTGAAAAAGCAGATGAAAAATTTTCAGATGTGCCGGAAGAAGTTGCTTTAGCTTCAAATGAAGATAATTCCGGTAAAGGCAGCGTTCTTTTTACATTAAAAAGAGCTGATGAAATAAAAAACGGCGAATCTGTACCAAGTGAAGCTGCAATTGTTGAACGACCGGTAATGTCTGTTTTGCAGGAACGTCTGCTTGGTTATAAAAATGATAAAAAGCCGGCTGCAAAAGTTGAACCGTCTGCGGTAACTTTTGAAAATTATAAAAGTGAACTTGCGGTTTTGCCTGTAATTTCAGTTGCACCGATTAAACCGGAAGCAATGATTCAGGAAAAAACTTATTTGGCGCAGGTAATTTCATTGCCTAAAATTGCGGAAGAAGCAGCCGGCGATATGACGATTGAAACTGCTGTGGAAGAAAATGCCGTTCAGTCCGGTACAGATGCATTGTTGCCGACTTCAAAACCTTTACAAATATCGCTGGGAACTTCGGTAAATCCGTTTGGTTTGCCGGAAAGTTTTATTTCTCCGTCTTCTGCTCCTGATACTGTTGAAAATTTGAATAGAACAGAAAACAGAAGTGCGGATAATGCTGCTGTTGAAACAAAAGCTTTGCCACAAATTGAAAATCGACGTGAAATTTTGCCGCCGACGACTTCTGTTTCGGAAGTTGTTTTTGCAGCAAAAAATCAGGATGAACAAAATAGTGCATTAAATGAAATTCTTTCTTCTAATAGAATAGAAATGCCGACAGTCAGAAATGAAAATATTTCTGTTGTTTATCCGCAGGCGAGTGAACTGGAAGAGGCGGCAGATTTTGAAATGAAACCGGATTTTGTTTATCCGGAAGAAAAAATTTCCGGATTGGAAAATCAGGAAACGATTATCAGAATGCAGGGAGCCGACTGGCGAATTAACGAAATGAATAATTATTCAATGAAATTGATTGAACGCAGAAACGGCAGCGATGGAAGCACGACTTTCAGAATAAAAAACGGCAATGCAGGAATAGAACAGATTAAGTTTACACGCTACAACGAAGCCGAGAACCGACAGGAAACTAAAGTTTACTCTGTAGATATAAGACCTGTTTTGGTTGCCGGTGAAAATAATAAAAAAGCTGCGCCTAAAGCAAAGAATGCGGCTAATTCAAAAGCAAATGATGATTACCGAAGAACTTTGGCTGATCATTTGTATGCTGATGAAAATTATGCACAGGCATCTGTTTATTACAAAAAGCTGATTGATGAAAATATTGCAGACAGTGAGTTATTGTATAAAGCCGCGCATTCAATGAAAGAAATTGGAAATGCGGATACGGCTGCGGAATATTATCAAAGAAATTTGGCAGAGGAAGGCAATCCTTTTTATGATGATGCGATTGTCGAATATATTCAACTGCTGAAGGAACGAAAGGAATTTGATAAGGCGATAAATGAAGTTTATGAACGTGGGTTGGCAAAAGGCGTAAGTGAAGATTGTACTCAAAAATTGTATCGAATGCTCGGGGATTTGTTCTTTAATGTGAAAAATTATACCGAAGCAGTGCGAACTTATAAAACGGTTTTGAGTTTGTATCCGGCAGGCAGTGGCGAGGATAAAGCGATGTTTTATCTGGCGTATGCACTGGAATTGCAGGAAAATCCGGAGTTCAGGGAAGCACAGCGTTTTTATAGGGAACTTTTGGAGGTTTATCCGGAATCTCAGTATGTTAATTTAAGTCGTTCGCGAATAGGTTTTATAGATCGACATTACATAAAAGTTAATTAGTAAATTACAGGCTGCCCGGTTTATTTTCCGGGCGATTTTGCATTTAGCGGCAAGTCATTTTGTCAAGGGTAATAAAGGTGTTCTATACTTGACAAAAAGCAATGTAAAATTTAAAAAGTGTGCCATTAATAAAGGTAAATAAGCTGAAGTGAAAAAAATTATAATTAATTCAACTTCTCCTTAAAATAAAAAAGAGTGAGGCTTTGTTTTGAAATCTAAACTTTTCTTTTGTTTTCTGTTCTGCTGCTCGCTTGCCGTATTAAGTGCGCAGGAGCAGCTGTTAGGTGCCAAAGACCTTTTGGCATCCATTTCCGAAACTTATAAAACTACAATAAAAGATTATGAAGCGAAAATTACTTGGACGCAGGATAAAGATGTGCAAGCGGGCAACTTATGGTTTAAAAATCCGCAAAAACTGCGAATAGATTTTACAGAACCTAAAGGACAGGTTTTGTGTACTAACGGTTATGAATTTTGGGTTTATATCGACAACATGAACGTTACGCTGCACCAAGATATTTTGGCTAAGGAAAAGGAAAAAGACGAAAACGGAAAACTTGTTGTAAAGGAACAGAATGTTCTTTTGCAGGCTATAGGATTTGATAGGTTCCTGAAAGATTATGCGATAGAATATCAGGATGCGAAAACTTTGCAGGAATATACTGATAAAAACGGCAATACAGCCAGTGTTTATAAGTTCAAGTTGATTCGCTGGCGTTCAAGTCAAAATGGTTTCAATGTAATTTACCTCACAGTAGAACCTAACGGTTTGATTCGCAGAGTAGAAGGAATTACTGCTGCATATAAGAAAATAGTTTTTGAATTAGATGATTACAATGTTAATCCCGGAATTGCCGATTTAAAGTTTGAGTACGAACCGCCGGCACATGCAAATACAGTTAATAATTTTATATCAAATCAAGGGGACTGACCGATGGAACCATTAGGTTTATATTTGAAGCAAGTAAGAGAAGGCAAAAAGCTGACTATTGATAAAGTAATTGAAGATACTTTTATTATGAAAAAATTTATCTTAGCTATAGAAGATGATGATTTTTCTTCATTTCCGGGAGAAGCTTATCTGAAAGGTTTTCTGCGGAATTACGGAGAATACTTGGGGCTTGATCCGGCGGACTTAATTTCACGCTATGAAAGAATCAAAATGTCTGAAACGCCGTCGCCTACGGAACTGCTTATTCCCAAGCCGAAAGCTTTCTTTTCAAAAATGTTGCTGATTATTTTGATTGCAGTGCTTGCTGTTGCGTTGATTGCAGGCGTAAGTGCCGCAATTGTGATGATGAGGCGTACTGCGGCAGAGTCATCACCTAAAAACATTGCTGAAGTAAAGAGTGAAAAAGAAAAGGCGCGTGCAGAAAAGAAAAAGAATCTGCTTGTTAAGGAAAAAAAGAAAGATAATTCAGCTGCGGAAGATAAGTCAAAGGTTTTCACTTTTGAGGCGGAAGCAGATAATTTTACAGTGAAGAAAGGCGAGAAGATAAGCTTTAAGCTTGATGATGATAAAACATATTCAATTTGGGTATCGGAACTTGAGCCTACGGTTATTCTGGAAAGTTCTGCCGGCAAACAGCAGTTTCTTATTGCCAACGGCTTTACAAATAAGTTTGATGTCAACGGCAACGGAAAGGAAGATTTGGAAATCGTTCTGAATTATTGGACGGACAAAAATGCGACTATCGGCTTAAAAAGAATTGCTAATTCTTTGTGGAGCGACAGCAGCATTGACAGTGAATTTTTCCTGCCTGATACAATTGAAATCATTGGTGAAAATACAAATAAATCAGAAATTTCGGTAATGATTTCTTTATCCGAAATGTCGTATCTCAAGTATCAGGTGGATAAGAACTCGGAAATTGAGAATACTTTTAATGCCGGAGCTGTTTTGGAATTGAAAGCGAAAGACCGCATTATTTTGTGGATGGCGAATTCCGGCGTTGTAAGTGCGGACTTCCCGGCTTATAACAAACGAGTTGTTCTGGGAGAAAAAGGCAAGGTTGATGTAAAGATTATCGCTTGGACTAAAAACAACGGAAATTATTCTTTACAAATGAGTTCTTTAAACTAATTAATTATGGCAGAAAAAACAGTTTATATTGAATCACTGGGTTGTGCAAAGAATCAGGTAGATTCTGAAAAAATGGCTGCTCTTTTGGAACAGAACGGTTGGACAGCTGTTGATAATTCAGATGATGCAGTTTGCATTATTGTAAATACATGTGGTTTTATCCAAAGTGCAAAGGAAGAAGCTATTGATGTTATTTGTGATGCGATAAAGCAAAAGAAAAACGCTAAATGCCGCCTTGTTGTGGCAGCCGGCTGTTTTGCGCAGCGTTATCATGACGCACTAAAAGCAGAGTTTGCGGATGATGAAATTGATGTGATTTTCGGAACAGGCGATATTTCAAAGATTGCCGAGACGATAGAAGATGCTTTTGTTAATAAACAGCCGCAAAATCGCATTGTGATTCCGTCGGCTGCCGATGATAATCTTTTAAAGCGCAAAGTTTCTGGTTTTCCCGGCTCGGCGTATTTGCGTATAAGCGACGGCTGTTCCAATCATTGCACATACTGCGCTATACCTTTGATAAGAGGTGAGCTTCATTCCAGAAAAATAGAAACAATTTTGAATGAATTGGATTTGCTGCTGCCCGGAACATTGAAAGAACTTAACATAATCAGTCAAGATACAACAAATTACGGTATGGATATTTACGGAGAACGCAAACTTGCGGATTTACTGGAAGCTGTGGATGAAAAACTTACCGATAAAACCAGAATGCGTTTATTGTATATGCACCCGGATCATATTACGGATGAGCTGCTTGACCGAATGACTAAGCTGCGTCATTTTGTGCCTTATTTTGATTTACCATTTCAGTCGGCAAGCAAAAATGTTTTGAGCCGAATGGGGCGCAAAGGCGATTTGGAAACTTATCTGAAATTGATAGAACGTATTAGGCAGCGTTTCCCAAGTGCGGTGATTCGCTCTACATTTATAGTAGGATTTCCCGGTGAAACAGCCGAAGATGCCGAAAAGTCTTTGGAATTTATCAGATGTGCCGGAATGGAATGGGTCGGAGCTTTTGCTTATTCTCCGGAAGAAGACACGCCGGCTTATGATTTCCCTGACCGAGTAAAGAAAAATACTGCTAAAAAGCGGCTTGATACGCTTATGGATGTTTCAGAAGAGACTGCATTACCAAGGCTTGAAAGATTTGTCGGTGAAACAGTGCAAGTTCTTATTGAAGAGCGCATAGACGAAGAACTTTGTCTGGGGCGTTTTTGGGGACAGGCACCTGATGTTGACGGCTTGACAGTAGTTGAAAGTTCGGCAGCAGTTCCCGGCGAAACAGTTTATGTGGAAATTCTTAGATTAAACGGAAAAGATTTCTATGGAATACAAACAGTAAATGATTAATCGTTGATTTGCCCGGAGGTAAAATGAATGACTTTATGATGGGACTTAATCCTCGTCAGCTCGATGCGGTTTTAAGTGAATCTAAACATCTTCTTATTTTAGCCGGTGCCGGTTCCGGGAAAACAAAAACTATTACTACACGTATTGCACATTTACTCCAGAACGAAGATGTTCATCCCGGACAGATTCTTGCACTTACATTTACAAACAAAGCAGCTCGCGAAATGAAAGAGCGTGTTTTCTCATTTGTCGGTGAGCGTCCCGGACTTCTTCTGAAAACATTTCATTCTTTTGGAGCAACATTTCTGCGGCGTTATGCGGAATGTGTAGAGCGCAGAGATAACTTTGTCATTTATGACGATCATGATTCCAATCATTTGCTTGATTTAACAGCTGCAAAATTCAATGTACAGAAAAGTGATTTGAAGATATTAAAAAAGTGGGTGAAACGCTATAAGCAAAATTTAGAAGCTGAAAGTGAGTTACTCCCGGAGAGACCTGAATTCCTTGATATTTACAACGAGTACAATAAGTCACTGATTAACTATAATGCATTTGATTTTGAAGATTTGATTTTCCAATGTGTGCGAATTCTGGAAAATAACGAAAATGTAGCCGATTATTACCACAATCGTTATCTGCATGTTCTTGTAGATGAATATCAAGATACAAACGTATCGCAGGAACGTTTTCTGTCACTGCTGTGTGGAGAGCGAACTTCATTGGTTGTAGTCGGGGATGAAGATCAGTCAATTTATCGTTTTCGCGGTGCCGATGTAGAGCAAATTCTTAATTTCCCCGATAAATATCCGGATACGCAAATTGTGCGGCTGGAAGAAAATTATCGATCGACCGCAAATATTTTAAATGCTGCAAATGCAGTTATTTCCAACAACATTTCACGGCTTGGTAAAACTCTTTTTTCAACAAAGGGTGACGGTTCCAAAGTTCGCATAGTGAAAAATGATAATGAGAATGAAGAAGGCGATTATATTGCCAAAGAAATAAAGTCGTGCGGCTATGAATACAAAGAAACGGCAGTGCTTGTGCGTATAAATGCGCAGACTCGTGCAGTGGAAGAAAGTTTGAGGCGCGGCAAAATTCCGTATATAGTGATAGGAAGCTTGAGCTTTTATGAACGTGAAGAAGTAAAAGATGTTCTTATGCTGCTGCGTTGGTTTTCCAATACTTTTGATGCGCTGGCGTTTTCACGTTTTGTTAATAAACCGACGCGCGGTATTGGCAGTAAATCGCTCGATACTTTCTTGGAGTTTGCAAATTATCAATATGCCGGTGATATTTATAAGGCATTGAACAATGTTGCATTTTGTGGATTAAAAGGCAGAACACTTACCGCATTTCAGGATTTGGCAGCAATATTTTTTGATTTTGAGAAGAAATTTTCTGTCGGTAATGTGCAGGATGTTTTTACTGAATATATAGATAAGCTTGGGATTATCGAATATTATTCAAATATTGACAAATGCGACGGAACGGACAGAGTTGATAATATAAAAGAGTTCATAAATGGGCTTGCAGATGTTCCGCCCGGACTTGAAAATATAACTGCCTTTCTTGAAGAAAATGCACTGATAAGCCAGAGTGATAAAATTGACGATGATGATTCGGTGAAGATAATGACTGTTCATCACGCAAAGGGACTGGAATTTGAAAATGTTTTTATTTCCGGACTGGAGCAGGATCTTTTCCCTCATGCTACATCGTTAATGGAATATTTTGATGATGAGGAAGAGCGTCGTTTGTTTTATGTTGCGATTACAAGAGCGAAGAAAGAGCTTTATTTGTGTTATACAAAGTCTCGTTTTTTACACGGACACCGCTGCATGAATCCTCCGTCGTCATTTTTAGCGGAAATTCCTGATGAATTATCGGTGTTGATAAAAAGCGGTAAAAGTGATACTACATCTGAAAATTTTTCCGATTTCACAGCAGGCAAAATGGTGCGACATCGTGATTACGGAAGCGGAAGAATTCTTAATGTAAGAAATATCGGAAAATACTGTATTGCGGATGTAGATTTTTTCGATCATTCGCAGGCAGAAGTAATTTTGAATTATGAAGCAAAGAAAATGGAGTTTATCGATGATTAATAAAGAAACAATCGAACGTATTTGTGATATGGCAAGACTTGAAATCAATGAAAGCGATAAAGAAAAGTTTGTCGGTCAGATGAATGATATTTTAGGTTATGTAGAATCGGTTGCTAAAATTGATACAAGTTCAGTAGGCGGCAGAGAAAGCGTTTTTGATGAAAAGAATGTTATCGGTGAAGATGAAATTGCCGCAGGATTGTCTGCCAGTCAACTTAGAAAGTACACAAAGAATTACCTTGACGGTTATTATGCCGTACCTAAAATTCTTAATAAGGGCTGATTTTTTATAATGGAAGATTTAATTAATCAAATAATAACGCAAATCGGTGAGAATCCGCAGCGGGAAGGGCTTTTAAAGACACCTAAGCGTGCGGCAAAAGCACTGAAATTTCTTACTAAAGGTTATAGTGAAAAGCTTGAAGATATAATCAACGGAGCTGTTTTTCACGCAGAAGATAATGAAATGGTAGTTATCCGTAATATAGAATTTTATTCATTGTGCGAACACCACATGCTGCCGTTTTACGGAAAGTGCCACATCGGTTATATTCCGGATAAATCTATTTTGGGGCTTTCTAAGTTTGCACGAATTACAGATCATTTTGCACGTAGATTGCAGGTGCAGGAACGGCTTACTACGCAGATTGCAGATGCCGTGCAGGAAATCCTTCATCCGCTTGGTGTCGGAGTGACAATTGAAGCATCGCACCTTTGCATGATGATGCGTGGCGTACAGAAACAAAACAGTTTTACAATTACAAATTCACTGCGCGGATTGTTTAAATCCGATGCAAGAACGCGAAACGAGTTTTTGCGCCTGATACGCTGATTTTTTATACTAAAATTAAAGCCAAAAGCGGTATTGTGACTACGGATAACATTGTGGATAGAAATACAGATTGTGCTGCCGTTTCATAATTGCCGCCGTAAGCTTGTGCCAATATCGGAGTACTTGCAGCTGCCGGCATTCCACAAATCAACACTATTACACCGAGAAACATTTTATTATCGATAAAATTGCGCAATATAAGCCATAAAATGCACGGAAGAATCAAAAGTCGCAGTGCCGACAAAATATAAAGCCGCCAATTTGTAAATGTTTTTGTCAGGCTGTTTTGCGCAAGAATTGCACCTATAACGAACATTGACATCGGAATCGTAACATTTCCCAGCA
>JBNMHA010000046.1:0-18756 GCA_050872545.1 Spirochaetales bacterium
GAATAATTGTAGCTGATGAAGAAATAATTAAGATGATTTCCAACATGAATGCGGTTGTGAATCTGGCAAGCGGCACTTTCGGGCAGACTTTGACGGCAGAATTTATCGCAGAAGATAAAATAACCGAGCTGTCACGCAGCGTAATTACACCTTTTTATAAGAAACGCTCGCAGGAAGCTTTGGCAATGATAAGCCGTTATTTTCCTGACAATCTTCCTTATTATGTACATGAAAATGAAGGTGCTTTTTTTCTGTGGCTATGGTTCCCAAAGCTGCCTGTAAGCTGTTATGAATTGTACCGACGTTTGAAATCACGAAATGTTTACATTATACCGGGATGTTATTTTTTTCCCGGGTGTGAAGAATTTTCTGAAATGAAAAATGAATGTATTCGCATTACTTTTTCACAGGAGCCGACAGTTTTAGAAAAAGGCATTCGTATCCTTGCGGAAGAAGTCACAAAACTTTACGGCGGAGAATTATGAAGACAATAAGGCAGCAGATTTTTGATATTGCTAAGTTTTTTTTATTATTCTATGTGACTTCTGTTTTGCTGCAACTTACTTACAGTATCAGTTTTTATATATCCGATATTATTCATATATTTAACGCACCGCTGAAAGTTTCGTTTATTTTCATTTATTCTGCTGTTTTAGGCTTATATTTTACTTTTCATGTTTTGTATAATGTTAAAGTTATGCGCGTGATATGCTTTTTGTCTGTGTTGTTTGCGCTGTTTTATTTGCAGGATTTTTTTGGAAACATTTTGTTTAGGCGAATATTCAGTGCCGAAGTCTCGTATTTCCTATTTATTCTATATTTGGCAGCCGGTGTCGCAGCAATCGTTCTTGGAGTAATTGTCGATATTTTTCAAATCATTGCGGCAGTAAAAACAATTACTCATGACCCGAAAAGAGTTGCCCGCAAAGAAAGGCAGAATGAAAAACTTCAGGAAGAAAATAACGATGAATATTTTGTTTGATTGCCGGTAAGAAAACTTTACCTGCTGGCATAACTATTGCTCTTCATCATCAAAATCAGTAAAAGATGAGGAGTGATTAAAAATGAATGAAAATTATTTTTCACGCAGAAGCGGTCAATATTTGATGAAGATATTGGCTGTTTTATGTTTTGTGGCAATTTTTTCCTGTACAAGTGTTACAAATACGGAAATTGTAAGTCATGGAAAAAAGAAACTTGCCGTTCCAACAGTAAATATTGAAGACAGAAATGTAGAATACGGAACGGTAATAAAATTTTCGTATTCTCCCAATGATGCAAATCTATTTTATACATTAGACGGAACAGAACCGGAAATTGACGGTGAATCAGTGCTTTATGACCCAAGCAAGGGGATAAAGCTGACCGAATCATGTACTGTAAAAATTCGTCTTTATCACAGTAATTACGAAGCTTCCGATTCCGTTGAGCTGAAATACAATATAAAGCTTCCTGAGCCGGTAATTTCTCCGGAAAATGAAGAAATTGATACCGAAACGCCGATTTCTCTTAGCTCATCAATACACGGTGCGGATATTTACTACCTTGTGGATTCCGATATTGAATTGAATGAAGCAAACGGCATTGAATATGACGAACCTTTTTTGTTAAGCGAAGGAAAACATATTATACGTGTCATTGCGGTATACGGAAAAAGTGAATCAAAGATTGTTCAGAAGACATTTTATGTTGCGGATAAAAACGGCGTTTATCTCGATTCGCTTACTGTTTCTAAAGGTGTGCTTAACTTTTCAAGAATGCAGACAGAATATTCTTTTAATGTTGCAAATGCGGATTCTTCCATTACTGTAACTGCTTCAAATGCCGGTGGGATGTTAAAATTAACGGTGCATTGACAAATTCTGTTGAAGTACCGCTGAATGTCGGTGCAAATACGATTGAGATTGTTGTTACATCTAAAAATGACTCATCACTCACAAAAACGTATACGCTTAAAATAAACAGAGCCGATAAAAATGCTTCCGATAATGCACTGCTTTCAAGCATTGTGATAAAGTCCGGAACAGTTGCAGTTCCGTTGTCACCTCTTTTTGTGGCAGATACAACAAATTACACTGCAACCGTAGAAAATTCTGTCAGTTCGGTAAGTGTTGAAGCCTTTACTGCTCATGAAAAAGCCAAAGCAGCTTATGATAATTCTCCTGTATTGAATGTCGGTGAAAATGAGATTAAGATTGTGGTAACAGCGGAAAATGCAGTTACTGTAAAAACTTATACGATTGTGATTACAAGGAAAGACAAAAGCTTAAACGGCAATGCAAATTTAAAATCAGTCACTGTTAATGGTGCAAATGTGGCAGTAGGCAACAGCATGTCGTGTGAAGTTGCGGCAGACAGCGCAAAAATTGTGGCTGTTCCGGAAGATGAAAATGTTGTGTCTATAAAAATTAACGGCAAAGAATGTACCGGCACAACGGTAAATGTTCCGTCGCAGGTTACGATTGCGGTTATTGCGGCAGATGGGTTTACTACTAAAAATTATACGTTGAATCTTACAAAGAAAAGCACTGCAGAACTTACCGGATTGAAAATTAACGGTACAGCAGTATCTGTAAGTAAAAATATGAGTTTTAATGCAGATGCTGAATCTGTGAATTTAACTGCGGAAGTCAGCAGTAATGTTAAAGCAATAACAATTGACGGTACCGACGTAACAGCCTCAAGAAGTATGACAATTCAGATTTCTACAAACGCAAGTTTATCTAATGATAAAAATGTTTATATTGTACTTACTGCCGATGATGGTACAACTGTGACTTATTCGCTGGCTTTGCAGTATAAGGCACCGATTACCGATAAAATTATTCTTCATGCTTACGGATATGTAAACTGCTATGTTTGGTCAACATCGGATTCTTCTATAAACAATAAACATCAATCAATGACGCAAGAGGGAAGCTCTTCTTGGTATACGGTTACATTAAATGTTACTTCAGCTAAAATTATTTTTACAAAAGTAGCCGGAGGTTGGGACAGTCAAACCGCTAATGAATCATGTAAAGCCGGTGAATGGTGGTACAAAGACGGTAATTGGACGGACTACAATCCGGAAGATACTGTTGCACCGGTTCTTGTAAGCTTTACATCGGATAAAACAGGAACTGTTTCGGACAATGTGACATTTACAATTTATGCTACCGATAATGCGGAGTTGTCGAAAGCGGAATTGAAAATAGGAACAGAGAATATCGGCAGTGTTTCCATGAGCGGCAAATCAGCGACTGTTGATTTTGTTTGGGATTCCGGGCTTAAAGCTAACGACAGTTATGAAATTATTTGTACGGTTTATGATAAAGCCGGACTTGCTTCAAATGCGATGAACTTGACGCTTACAACCGGTAATGCAAACCGCAAGCCTGTCGCTAAAATTACAGGTTCTGGTCGTGTCGATTTAGGTGCGTCAAAAGATTATGACGGCTCATCTTCCTATGACTCAAACGGAAGCATTCAATCGTACAGTTGGCGAATTGTGTCCGGCAGTGCTGTTATCACTAAAGGCGCAAACAGTGCGGTGTGCAGTATTAAGTTTCCTGACAATGAAACTGTATGTGAAATAGGGTTGACGGTAACTGATAATGAAGGAATGCCATCTGATGAATGTATTTTTTCAGTTACGGTAAATGAAAGAAAAACAGGTGATTTCCGCGAGGAAACAATTTATTTCTTGATGACGGCTCGTTTTTATGACGGTGATTCTTCAAACAACAGGTATTGCCGTGCGGACGATAATTCCGGCAATATTGCAAATAATGATCCGCCGTGGCGTGGTGATTTTAAAGGTCTGATTGAAAAACTTGACTACATCAAGGCATTGGGCTTCAGTGCGATTTGGATTACTCCGCCTGTTTTGAACCGTTCTGATTATGACTTTCATGGCTATCATGCCTGGGACATGACAAAAATTGATCCTCGTCTGGAATCTGCCGGAGCGACATATCAGGATTTGATAAATGCGGCGCATGCAAAAGGAATTAAAATCATTCAGGATATAGTTTTGAACCACAGTTGCCGTTTCGGATTGAAAAATTTCTTTGTTCCTAAATATTGGGGCGACCGTGACAATCAGTATTGGGGAACAAGCAACGAAATAAACTATTACGATGAGTATAATTCTGATTTTGAATACAACGGACTTGATGTTGAGCCTAAAAGTGGAAAAGCCTGGTACAACGGCGATTTGTGGCAAAAAGAGAAGCCTACGCTTTCTTGGAATCCTGATTTGTCTGACTGGGGCGTTCAAAAAGGTTTTAATAAAGAAGGCAGAGCTTATTACGGATGTCAATGGCCGGACTTGCGGCTCTTTGACCCGGAAAAATTTCATACCGAATGGCTTAAAAACTGGGAAGATGAAACTTGTCAGACCGGAACAATCCATGAAGATTGTATTGATTTGAACACGGAATCAGCCGTTGTTCAAAAATATTTGATTGATGCGTATACGAAATATATCGATATGGGTGTTGATGCGTTCCGAATTGATACAGTAAAACACGTAAGCCGAAATACTTTTAACCGTCGTTTTGTTCCTGCATTTAAAGAAGCCGGTGGCGAGGATTTTTATATGTTCGGTGAAGTTTGTACCCGTGTAAATGAAGTCTGGAATAAAGGCGTTGCGCCTCTTTCAACTCCGTTTTACACTTGGAAAGAGCGTTCGGTTTACAGCGATGATGACACAACCGCATCTCATGAAGCTTATGATTATGAGCAAAAGCAGGGAACTGGAAATCAGCCGACTTCGGATAACCATGCTTTGAAAGGAAATGAATATCACAAACCGGACTATTCAAAGGCTTCCGGAATGTCTGTAATCGATTTTCCGATGCACTGGAACTTTAGCGATGCCGGTTCAGCTTATAATCAGCGTGGAAACGATATTTACTATAATGATGCAACTTGGAATGTTGTTTATGTAGATAGCCACGACTACGGACCGAATACAGAAAGCCGCTATGCAGGCGGAACTGCTGCTTGGGCTGAAAATATGACTTATATGTGGACTTTCCGTGGAATTCCTTGCATTTATTACGGAAGCGAAATTGAATTTCAAGCCGGATGTCCGACAGATAAAGGTGCTTCTGCGCCGCTTTCATCAACCGGCCGTGCATATTACGGCGACAATATTGAAGGAAGCGTGCAGGTTTCTGGTTTCGGTGAATGGTCAAATGCGACCGGCGCAATGTCTGCAACTCTTGAAAGTCCGCTTTCAAAGCATCTTTCTCATTTGAATAAAATTCGCCGTGAAATTCCTGCATTGCAGAAAGGTCAGTATTCAAACGAAGGTTGTTCCGGCGGAATGTCATTTAAACGCCGTTTTACTGATGATTCAACAGACAGCTTTGTTTTAGTTTCACTTTCCGGCGGCGCGACATTCAGCGGACTTCCGGGCGGAACTTACACAGATGTTGTAACCGGTGATTCTAAGACAATTTCAGAGGGCGGTTCGATAACAGCTTCTTGTTCAGGCAAGGGAAATGCAAGAATTTATGTTCTTTCCACAGCAAAAACTCCTGCGCCGGGAAAAATTACGGGAAGCAGTCCGTATTTAAAGTAACGTATTAATTTTTGCCGACAGGTTCATGCTTGTCGGCTTTTTTATTTATTGATAACGGAATAATTCGCATGTTATAATGGCTGAAAAAATTTCTTTATCGTATCGGTTTGGAGGATTAATGAAAAGAATTATTTTTTATTTGTTTATCATTATTTTATCATTTTCAGCATTGTTTTCATGCTCTGCAAAAAAGCGCAACCTTTCGGAATTTAAAATCAGTCTGGAAGGAAATCCCACAACGGGATACACTTGGGAACATAACGAAGTACCGGAGGGAATTATCACAATCAAAGAAAAAACAACATATCTCGGAGATTCTGGCGTATTAGGTGCGCCGTCACGTTTCGATTACACTTTAAAAGCAAAAAAGGACGGAAAAACAAAGCTTACTTTCTTGTATAAACGCCCTTGGGAAAGTAAAGAACCGGCAGAGAAAATCATATACGATATAGAAGTTAAGAATAAAAATATTTATGTGCAAAGTAATTTTGCCGGAGTGTGGCAACTCAAAATTTTTTCTGAAAACGATGTTTATCAGTCAATTTGCGATGTGGAACTCAACCTTGAAGAACGAGACAGAACATATTTTTCACATGGAAGTGCCGGTGTGAATATTTTTAACGGTGAAATAAAAATTGACGGCAATATCGGAATACCATCGGATAAGTTTGCATTAACAAGAATGATGGGACCAAAAGAGGTTATGGAATTTGAAAGAATTTATGTAACGCTTTTCAGCGGTGAACTTACGGTTTCAACGGCAAATCGCAACGGAATGGATATGCTGATTATTGAAAATCCGGCAAAAGGATTAAAAGCCGCTTACAGCAGAAAAATTACTGATAAAAAAATGTTGCACGGCATTTTACCTGCGGAAGATTAAAAGTTGTTTACGGCAGAACACTAATATATAGACTTGCGCTTATTTATTGTACCTAGTGAAGCTTGGCTATTTCAACAGGAAACAACCAAGCTTCATTAAGAACTACTTCTTATACCAGTAATAATCACGATAGCTATTTTTTAAATTATTTGCATTTGTTTTGGCATTAGATACATTAATTGGATTCCCATTAATATAATAGTCATTTGTTGTATTATGCCAATTGTTTGGATCTGAGAATACTACATCTGTTAAACTATCGCATTTAGAAAAAGCAGAAACTCCGATTCTGGTCACATTCTTAGGGATAGTTACATTTATTAAATTACTGCATTCGGAAAATGCCCAATCTGTAATTTCAGTCACACTGTCAGGAATTGTAACACTTGCTAAATTACTGCAACCGTCAAACATTGAATAAGTGATTTTGGTCACTCTGCTGCTAATTACCACACTTGCTAATTTACTGCACTTTTGAAATATGTGACTTCCAATTTCAGTCACACTGTCAGGAATTGTAACGCTTGTTAAACTACTGCAACCGGAAAAACTTGAAAATCCGATTTCGGTTACGGTATTAGGAATTGTTATATTCGTTAAGTTGGTACAGTCGCAAAATGCATTATCACCAATTTTAGTTATGTCGTCAGGTATTACTGCATTTACTACATCCTTTGGCGCAGCAACTAAAGTTTTTCCGTCTTTTGTATAAACATAATTTTCATTGCTTTTATAAGCTGTATTATTTTCATCCACTGTTAATGACGTTAAACTGCCTGCATGAGCCAATTCATTTTTTATATTAGTGACACTGCTTCCTATAGTTATAGATTTTAATGCAGATTTTATAGGCAAATTTTTTAGTGAAGTAAGACCGTTGCCGGTTACTAATGTCTGAACGTTATCGCAGCCATTGAACGTATAGGTGTCGCCTATTTCAGTTACTCCGTTGCCAATTACTACATTTGTTAATGCACTACATCCGTAAAATGCAGACGTACCGATTGAAGTTACGCTGTCCGAAATTACAATACCGGTTAAATTTGTACAGTCTTTAAATGCATTATCTGCTAAAATAGTTATTGCAGCTTCGCTTAAATCAAGTGCCACTTTAATAGTTTCATTATCGTTTAAAGCATTCTTAATTGCCTCAATATCTGAATCTGTAACTTCACCGCAGACATCAACAGTTTTTATTTCACCTTTGGACATATTCTTGATTATTTGCAGGGCATTTAAAGCACTGTTTCCCCATTTTGCATACAATGTTAAATCCTTGTGCAGGTCATACTTTTTCAAACCCTTGCCGTCAGCCGCATAATATCGCTCGCCCATACCGTTTCTTTCTGTAAAATATCCGCAGTACACATAATATTCATTATCATTACGGTTTGACAGCGGAGTTATATCGGGCAAATTTTCATTGTATACAACAGGAACAATCACTCCGACGTTAGAAGAAACACCGTCTTCAGCTACTAAAGTTATTTCATACCGACATGTTTGCTTTATCCAGAATGCGTATAATGTCAAGTTTGATTTTTCATCATATTTGACAATACTTTCACCGTCAGCTGCGTAGTATTGTTTTCCCAAGCCATTTTCTTGTGTAAAATATCCGCCGAATTTATGTTCCAAATCACGGAACGGAATTGAAATTTTCGGCATACTGTTTCCATAAACAGCATCAACAGAAACACTTACTGTATCATTGCCGATTTTTGATATAAGCGTAACCTTGTAGCTCGGCTTATTCCATTTTGCATAAAGTGTTACATCGGATGTTCTGCTGCCGGCAGCCCAACCTGTTATTTTTGCACCGGAAAAAGATTTGTTATCATACCAGCCTTCAAAGGTACAGTCGTCAATCGGTGGTTTTGGTTCATATAATTTCACTTCATCAACTTTATAAAATGATGATGGATTTTTCTCATTATTAGTTCCGCCGTCAAGCTCGTAATTTATAAAATATTCTCCGGCAGATTTCCATCTGGCATACAATTGCAGAGTTTCATTATTTGCTGTTTTTAGATTTTTTACTTTAGTTCCGACAGTATAATTACTTCCGTTACCTAGTTTTTCTGTATTCCATCCTTGAAAATAATAATGCTTGTCAATATCACTAAGTACCGGCAACGTAATTTCTTCATCATAAGTTGCATTAATGTCTTTAGGATTTTCAACTGCAAAGCTTTTATCCAAATTCGAGTCGAATTTTATTGTATATGCAATAGGTTTCCAAACTGCATAAAGTTCTGTTTCATTATTCAAAATTATTTCGGCTTGGTTGTCATATTTTTTCAAGTCACCGGCTTTTTCTGCCCATCCTTCAAAAATATATCCCTCACGAGTAAATGCATTTGCAGACAATTTTATTGAAGAATCAGCAACGGCAGTTTGAGTTGCCATAAATCCGATTCCTCCGTTTGCATTAAACTTAATTTTGTATTCGTTTTTTGCTCCCCATACCGCATAGAGCATCGCATCAGAATGTAGTCCGCCGTATATGCCGGAATTTAAAATAATTACTTCACCGTCAGCAGTTGTTGACCATCCCATAAACTTATAATTATTACGCGTAAAAGTGTTTTTCGGCAGTATAACAAATTCACCAGCTTTGACAGTTATGTCATCCATTGTACCTTCTGCACCGTTTGGGTTAAATGACACTTTGTATTCTACAGCCTGTTCCTTTTCTATAACGGTTTTTGTAACAGGTTCGGTACAACCGATTATACCGATAACAATCATTGACAATAAAACAAGTTTTCTCATATTTTCTCCTTTTTCCTATTGAGACAGCATTTTTATTCTGAAAAAAAATACAGAATTACGCAGCTCGTTAAAGTTAATGAGTTTGTGTATATAAATAAGGAAAAAAAGTCAAATTTTTTAATATAGGGTAAATCAGTGCTGAAGCTTAAAATCAGTTGGAATATAACTTACAAATAATTAAAAAAAATGCAGCGAAATCTTACGGAGAAGCAAACCAATCTATTAAATTGCTTACTTCTTTATAATTATCGGAATTCATTAAAAATGTTTGGAAAGCAGAATCTTGAAGCGGATTTGGCAAATATGCAAAATTGAAATTTTTAGCTTTAAATCTGTAAGCCTTTTCCAGATTGGAAATAACTTTGTCTTCCATTCCGTAAAGTGCGTAAATCGACGCAAGATTATAATAAAAAATAGAATCTTCCGGTAATCGGCAAATTCCTTCATCCAGCAGCGCAATTCCAAGTTCCGGAACGCCGACAACATTGTAAGCCGATGAAGAAATGTTAATGAATTCCCGGTAATCATCGTCCGACAAAACTTTTTGCAGCAAAGAATTTTTCAGCAGTGGATCAAATATTTCCAAAGCAGAGAAAAAATCTTGATTGTCAAAGTAATATTTTCCCAGTACAAGGCGTTCATTTATTTGCGGCTGATAATTTTCTACTATTTTAAAAGACATTAAAATTCTTTGAGACGCAGGAAAGAATGATGAAACATTTTCTTTTGCCAGCAGAAAAATTTCGGCATTTTTGCTTTCTGCTCCGGCGAAACATGCAAAACCTTTAAGTAAGTCACCGCTTGATGTTTCAATATCGTAATAAATATAATGAATATCATCAATTACAGACTGATTTAAATAGATAACGCTATTGTTTTGCGAATCAAGGCTGTTGATAAAATTACCGCAACATTCAAGCGGTGATTCATCTGATAAAAATATACTTAAAGTGCCGGAAATCTTTTCTCCTGCTTCCAGCGTTATGTCACGTTCTTTTCCATCGGCACCGAAAGAATTGCCGGCTATCGAGAAACCGGACAAATCGGCTGTAACTCCCCAGTTTTCTTTCGGAAGAGAAAACGACATATTTTCATTGCAAAACAAAAATGAAGAATAAATAAAAGTAAAAGCTGCAAATAATAATATTCTTAAAATCATAAACTGTTCTCTTGGCTCTTATTAAAACGGAAATTCATATTTTTTATTTCGATAATTGTCTATATGTGTAAAAACTTTGCTTGCAGTACTGAAATAAGAGGCAGACCTCAATACCAATTCAGAATACAAAATCTGCCGTATAATTTAACCGCACAATTTTGACAAGCTCCGCAATACAGTATATAAACAAAACACGGAGATGAGAAAATGGATAATGAAAAATTAAACCATCAAAAAGAATTTCTTACCAACAGAATAAAAAAGAACGAGAAACAACTTAGAAAGTGGCGCAGAAATGGGAATATCAAATGCTGGCGTGTTTATGATAAAGATATTCCGGAAATACCGGTAGTTATAGAATGTTACAACAATGCAATTCATTCGGCTGAATATCGTACATTCAAAGTTGAAGATGAAAAAGCGCGTGAGATTTGGCTTAATGATTTGCTTAAAGCTGCTGCTGCGGCACTTGGCGTTAGCGAGGAAAATATTTACTTCAAGTTCAGAAAGCGTCAGAAAGGGCTGCAACAGTACGAAAAATTTGCAGAAACACGCCGCAGAATGATTGTAGAGGAAGGAGACTTACGCTTTATTGTAAATCTGACAGATTACCTTGATACAGGATTATTTCTTGACCATAGAATAACGCGCGATATGATTCGTTCTATTTCCGACGGACGCAGAGTTTTGAACTTATTTTCTTATACCGGAAGTTTTTCCGTTTATGCGGCGGACGGAGGAGCCGACGGAACCGTAAGTGTAGATTTATCAAATACTTATCTCTCTTGGGCTGAAGAAAATTTCAGATTAAACGGACTTTACAGCGGAAAACAAAAGTTTGTAAAAGATGACGTTTTTCATTATCTGAAAGAAGCGCAGAAAAAAGGCGAGCGATTTGACCTTGCAATCGTTGACCCACCTACATTTTCCAATAGCAAAATGTCGAATCATGTTCTTGATATACAAAAAGATTATGCTAAATTATTAAATAACCTGCTGCCGCTTTTAACACCCGATGCAGATGTATTTTTTTCTACAAACTTTACACGATTCAAACCGGACAATGAAGCTCTTATGTACACAAAAATAGAAGACATAACCGCTTCTACCATTCCGCCGGATTTCCGCAATAAGAAAATTCACTATTGTTATCATTTGAAGAAGTAAAAATTGCGGCTGCTGCCGGAGAAATAAAAAAGCGTACATTCAAACCGTTAAGCCTGATGTACGCTTGTTAATTTTAGTTGTTAAAAGAATTGCAGTGCTGTTATTTACCGCAATTCTACGGACAAATTCCTATTCGTATTCAACTACGCCAATCCATTTTGTCAGAAGTTCTTTTTCTTCCGGTTTGTTCTTAACAGACTGTGAAGCAGCTACAATCGGAATCCACTGCTGAACAAGTTGCTTAGCTACGTCATTTTTCTTGCAGAACAAGTCAACATATTTTTTAGCCAGCTCTTCTTTACCGTCAAGAGAGAACATCAAAAATGTTCTTGCAACATCTTCAAGTGTATTTCCCTGTGTAGCATGAGCCCAGTCGATAATGTATTCTTTTCCGTCCTCAGCAATGATAACGTTACTTGGATTAAAATCACCGTGGCAAACTTTGTCGTAGCGAGGAAGTGATTCAAGTCTCATCTGCAAATCGTAACGAGTTGTCGCATCCAAATCAGCTTCTGCAAGTTTGCGTTTCATTTTGTCTCGAATACGATTCAAAAGCGGAGCTTCTTGTTTATGAACTAAAGTCTGTAAGTTTACAAACTGTTCCAAATATTCATCTTCCTTTTCAGGGTTTTCAGCCATTAATTGAGCAAGGTTCTTTCCTTTTATATATTCCAAAACTATTGCCCATTTTTCGTCGATTTTGCAAACTTCTATAATCTTAGGAATGTTCAAGTTTGTTTCTTCAACTCTTGCCTGATTTAAAGCTTCGTTTAAAACGTTTGCTTTAGAATAATTTTCATCAAACAGCTTAACACAGTATTCACCGCTTCTGTAAATTAATTTACCCGGTCTTTTTGCCAAAACTTCTTCATTTTTCAATTCCATCTGCAGCCTCCTTATTTACCGTAGTATGCTCTTAAATACATTTCTTTGATTTCAGCCATCAAAGGATAACGAGGGTTAGCACCTGTACATTGGTCATCAAATGCTTTTTCTACCATGTCATCCAATGTATCCAAGAAATATTTTTCATCTACATTATAATCTTTTATAGTCTTTTTGATTCCGACTTTAACTTTTAATTCTTCAATAGCGGCAATGAAGTTTTCAAATTTTTCATTGTCATTTTTGCCTGGAATACCGAGGAAATTAGCACATTCTACATAACGTGCAAGCGTATGAGGATAAGCGTATTGAGAGAATGTTCCCATTTTTGCCGGAGCTTCTGAAGCATTGAAACGCATAATATCAGTAATCAAAAGCGCATTTGCGATACCGTGCGGCAAGTGGTGGAATGCACCGAGTTTGTGTGCCATTGAGTGACAAGCACCGAGGAACGCATTCGCAAATGCCATACCAGCCATAGTTGAAGCATTAGCCATTTTTTCTCTTGCAATCGGATCTTCAGCTCCTTTTTCGTAAGCTGCTGGCAAGTATTCAAAAATATTTTTCATAGCTTTTAATGCCAAACCGTCTGTATATTCTGTTGCCATAATTGACGCATAAGCTTCCAAAGCGTGTGTCAATGCATCAATACCGGAAGCAGAAGTTAATCCCTTAGGCTGATTCATCATCATATCTGCATCGATAATTGCCATTTTTGGAAGCAGTTCGTAATCTGCAAGCGGATATTTCTGACCGCTTTCTTCATCTGTAATAACGGCAAACGGAGTAACTTCGGAACCTGTACCTGATGATGTAGGAATAGCAATAAAGTATGCTTTTTCCCCCATTTTAGGGAATGTATAAACACGTTTTCGTATATCCATAAAGCGCATTGCCATATCAAAGAAATCTGCTTCCGGATGTTCGTACAATACCCACATGATTTTTGCTGCATCCATTGCAGAACCACCGCCGACTGCAATGATTACGTCCGGTTCAAACAATTTCATGGCTGCGGCACCTTCTTTTGCTGATGCTAAAGTA
The DNA here is from genome assembly GCA_050872545.1 of Spirochaetales bacterium. GTDB lineage: Bacteria > Spirochaetota > GWE2-31-10 > GWE2-31-10 > GWE2-31-10 > RGIG8597. Next base: position 13,486 of record JBNMHA010000046.1, read on the forward strand.
GGATCCGGTTTTACATCATAGAAACATGTATACTGAATGCCCATTTCATCAAGTTTATCTTGAATTGGTTTCAGATAACCGTTTTTGTACAAGAATGTATCTGTTACAATAAATGCTTTCTTTTTGTCCATAACGTCTTTAAGTTCTGACAACGCAACAGGCAGACAACCTTTCTTGAAGTATACTTTTTCAGGTGCTCTGAACCACAACATGTTTTCTCTCCTTTCCGCAACTGTTTTAATATTTAATAAATGTTTTACACCGACATTTTCTGATACTGAGTTTCCGCCCCAGGAACCACAACCTAAAGTCAATGACGGAGCAAGCTTGAAGTTGTACAAATCACCGATTCCACCATGAGAAGAAGGCGTGTTGATTAATATACGGCAAGTTTTCATTGCTTCTTGGAATTTTGCGATTTTTTCTGCACCAGTTCCTACATTAATATATAAAGATGATGTATGACCGTATCCGCCGTCGGCAACAAGTACTTCTGCTTTTGCCAATGCATCATCAAAATCTTCTGCTTTATACATTGCAAGTACTGGAGACAATTTTTCATGTGCAAATTCTTCTTCGATAGAAACTGATTCTACTTCACCGATTAAGATTTTGCTTGATTCAGGAGTATCGAACCCTGCAAGTTTAGCGATTGTAACAGGTTTCTGACCTACAATTTTTGCATTCAGCGCACCGTTTATTAAAATTGTCTTTCTTACTTTTTCAGTTTCTTCCGGAGTACAGAAGTAACATCCTCTTGCTTTGAATTCTTTCTTTACTTCATCATAAATATTTTTGTTTACAATAACTGATTGTTCTGACGCACAAATCATACCGTTATCGAATGTTTTAGAGTGAATTAAAGAACTTACTGCTACTTTAATATCACATGATTCATCCATAATAACAGGTGTGTTTCCTGCACCTACACCCAAAGCAGGTTTACCTGATGAATATGCGGCTTTTACCATTCCCGGACCGCCGGTAGCTAAAATAATATCAGCTTCTTTCATTACAGTGTTTGTCAATTCCAAAGACGGAACGTCAATCCAACCAATAATGTTTTCCGGTGCACCGGCTTTTACTGCTGCATCAAGAACAACTTTTGCTGCTGCGATTGTAGAATTTTTTGCTCTTGGGTGTGGGGAGATGATAATACCGTTTCTTGTTTTCAAACAAATCATTGTTTTGAAAATAGCTGTAGATGTAGGGTTTGTTGTCGGAATTACAGCTGCAACTACACCTATAGGTTCTGCAACTTTCTTGATTCCGAAAGCTTTATCTTCTTCTATAACTCCACATGTTTTTGTGTGTTTGTAAGCATTATAAATATATTCTGCGGCATAGTGGTTTTTGATAACTTTATCTTCTACAATACCCATGCCAGTTTCCGCTACTGCCATTTTAGCAAGCGGAATTCTTTCCTTATTAGCTGCCAAAGCTGCTGCTCTGAAAATTGCATCTACTTTTTCCTGTGGAAAAGTTGCAAACTCCTCCTGTGCTTTGCGCACTTTAGCAATTAACTGTTCCAATTCTTCAACATTGGTTACTTGCGGTTGCTCCATTACATTCCTCCTGAATATTTTCACATAACAAATACGACCATAATATGTCGTTTTCGTCGCGCATATTACACAACAATGTTCATGCTGTCAAGTTTTATTGTGAAAGAAATAACAAGAATGGTCTTGAAAAGTACAACAATTTTACACAATTTGATATTTATGGCAGTAAATAAAATTATTTTTGGCTGATTAATACTCTTTTTCTGCCTTAACATTTACTTTGAAGTTTTTTTATTGTAGTATGATTGATTAATTTTCATTAAAATAAATAAAAGGAGACAGAAAATGAATTTTGAAAAAACTTATGATTCTCCATACAACGACACTGACGTCGGGCTAAAGAGATTCATGACCGGCGTTTATTCTTGGATGACAATAGGTATTCTGCTTACAGCTGTGATTTCACTTGTTATGGAAAGAACAGGTGCAGTAAAATACCTGCTTACCAACGGCATATTTTTAATATTGTCCGTGCTTGAAATTGTTCTTGTAATGATATTTTCATTTTTTGTATGGAAAATGTCCAAAGGTGCGGCGACAGCAGTTTATCTCGCATATTCTGCGCTGAACGGAGTAACACTTTCTTCAATTTTTCTCGTGTATACGAATTCTTCAATTGCAGCCACATTTTTTACAGCAGCAGCAATGTTCGGAATATTTTCAATATATGGATTGCTTACAAAAGGTGACCTTACACATTGGAGCCGCCCACTGATGATGGGATTAATCGGTTTAATAATCGTAAGCATAGTAAATCTTTTCTTGAAAAGTGACCGTTTAGATTGGATAATTTCTATTGCAGGTGTTTTGCTTTTTTCATTATTAACAGTTTATGATACATTCAAATTGAAAAAACTGTATCTGACTTATAACAATAATAACGATACAATTGCTGATGATAAAATTTCTATATGGGGCGCACTTACGCTTTATCTTGATTTTATCAATCTGTTTTTGTATATGCTGCGTTTTTTAGGGAAGAAAAAGAATTAATGCTGTTTTTTTGTCTATGAAACGAGCGAAAAATAAATACTTGTATTAACAGGTGATTATCTGAAAATCTGATAGTGAATGTGAAAACATGTCACAAAAAGTAAATTACAAAGGATACTTTCTTTTTTGCAATGAAAAGAGAGTATCCCTTTTTTATTGGTGGAATGGAATCTTGCGGTTCGCAAGAGGCATTTTGCAGCCATTGGCTGCGTTAAGTGTCACTTTGTTTTAAAGTGAATTAGGCTTTCGCTTGACAAAGACACACTGCCTTACGGCATGAAGTACAATTGTATTTTAAATTGCGTTGCCTTACGGTTTGCAAAAGGCATTTTGCCGATTTCATCGGCGAAGCAATGCAATTTGGGTTAAGGTTTTGAACATTGGTTGTTCAATCTGCATTTTGCCGTGTAAACCGGCAGCGAAGTTTCGTTTTGGGGCAAAACGTGGAAAAAGTTAGGAAAGGGGAAACAGCTCTTTCAGCATGCCGCAGTTTCCCCTTTCCTATGACCTATCCCTTTCTTGGCAAGCTAATGTTTTTGTTTAAAGCATACTGCCGGCAAGCTGGCGACAAGGCTGAACTTAGGTTTAGAGTGCCTAAGCCTTACGGTAGTTCAAATGGCATTTTGCAGCCGTTGGCTGCACTGAAGTGCCACTTTACTTCAAAGTGCGTCGGGCTTGCGCTAGTTCAAATGGCAATTTGTCTGCTGACGGCAGACAATGAGCTGCAACGGTACATTAAACTGCATCGCCTGACGGTTGTTCAAATGGCAATTTGCCGATTTCATCGGCGAGGTAGTGCAACTTGGGTTAAGGTTTTTGACATTGATTGTTCAATCTGCAATTTGCCGTGTAAACCGGCAGCGAAGTTTCGTTTTTGGGGCAAAATGGGGTAAAAATTAGGAGAGGGAAAACACCTCCGAGTTGGCGAAGCCCGGAGTTTTCCCTCTCCTATAACCTCTCCCTTCCTTAGGCACGCCAATTTTTGGATTAAGAATATTCGGCAGTCAAGCTGCACAAGATGCAACGGTTACTTAATGTTGTGTAGTCTTCGGTTACATTACAGCTTGTCATCTTTGTTTTTTTTGGTCTCGTGTCATTGCCGGACTTACAACTTTGTCATTGTCGCGCTTGACGCGACAATCTCGTGCAAACATTAAAAAGAGATTCCCACATCAAGTGCGGGAATGACATAGGAACCACGCCGGACAATGACATTAGAATCACGCTGAGTAATGACAAAAGACAACTTGTCATTCCCCGACACGAAAACAAGTGTCAGACCTTAATGCAATTTCTCTACATTTACTAAAGTAAACTGTAAGTCAAACAAGGGAATGACAAGCAACTAAAGAACTGTGATGTTTTACATTGCAGCTCTTTTTTTTATGCAAAAGCAGTACTTTTAAGCAAAGTGTCAGGTCTCGATTCTAAAATAGAATACAGGTCTGGCACCAAGTTACACGCAAGAACCAAAAGGGACAGACCCTAATTCCAAAATAGTATAAAGACCTGTCCCTAAACAACAACCAATTTTACTTTTATCCCACTTTAGCATTAGGGTTTGTCCCCTAACTTCCCACACCAAAAAAAAGATTTCGCCATTAGCAAAAGCCTGTAAGGAGGTAAGCAGGCGTTTGTACACAGCAGCATAGCTGTTTTGGCGAAATCATAAATAATATATAACTAAAACTCTTGGCAGTTTTTTTTTTTTTTTACATGTCTTTTATGATTTCAATCTATGGAGGAATGTATGAAAAGGAAAAATTATTTTAAGACATTCAGCGTATTTTTTATGCTTATGCTGCTGTCTATCGGCTGTCAACCTGAATCGGGCAGCAACACCGAACCTACGAAGAAAACATTTGCAATCACTTTTAACGCAAACGGCGGAAGCGGCGAGATGAAAGCCCAGACCGCCGAATCGGGAAGCGAAATCACCCTTGCGGCGAACGCCTTCACCAGAACCGATTACAACTTCACCGGATGGAACACGGCTGCGGACGGAAAAGGCACGCCTTATAACGACAAGGCAAAAATCAAACTTACAGAAAACCTGACGCTCTACGCCCAATGGACGGAAATCGGAAAGGTCGAGAAGGTCACATTCAGCGCGACAGGCGATGTGGACTACAACGAAAAAATTTCGCTCTCATGCGGAACGGACAGCGCGATAATTTATTATGCTGTTGTAGCTGGAACAGACGTACCGACTTCCGAAGAAATTCTGTCATCAAAACAAAAATACTCCGAACCGCTCGCAATCACCGAAAACGCCGTGATTGCCGCAGTCGCAGTAAAAGACGGAATGAAGAACAGCGAAATTGCTACCGCCACATTCACCGTGAAAACCTACACAGTTACATTTGAAACTGCGCACGGTACCGAACCTGCAAAAATCGAAGGCTTGAAAAAAGGCTACAAGCTGACGGAAGAACAGCTCAAGGCGTTGGAAGATGTTTCCGGCTACAAATTCGACGGCTGGTTTAACAGAGAAACCAAGTTCACAGCCGAGATGGAAATCACTTCAAACCTGACTTTGACCGCAAAATGGACTAAAACCTACACAATCACCTTTGACGCGAACGGCGGAACGGGCGAGATGAATCAGCAAACAGTCGAATCAGGAACAGAAATCGAACTGCCGGAAAGCACATTCACAAGAGATGGCTACATATTTGCAGGCTGGGCAACATCCGCCGACGGAGACGTTTCA
>JBNMHA010000047.1:0-18521 GCA_050872545.1 Spirochaetales bacterium
GGACAGACCTTAATACTAAAGCGGAATACAGGTCTGGCACTTCGAAGGCTGCCTTGCTAGGGAAATTTATTTGTTTTTCAATTCGTATATTCTTTTTTTCATGGCAACTGTCGCTTTCATCATTTCTTCTTCAATAATGATATTGATATGCGATAAATCGCTGTCATCAATGAATTTATCTTCCGGCGAATAGAACAAAGCTGAAATTGATACATTTAAAGTGATTGAAATATTCTCTATTAATTCTGCGGACGCAAATGCTTTACCTGTTTCTAATGTGCTTAAATGCTTTACAGAAATGCCGAGTTTTTCTGCTAATTCTTCTTGAGACAAGTTTCGCAGTTTTCTGTATGATTGAAGGTTATTTCCGAATAAGACCTTAATTTTCATAAATGAGATACTAATTATAAATAATCATACAAACAATAACTTTATAAGTTAATTAATTTACTAATATACACCTATTAGGTTAAAATTTTATTGACAACTAAACTTCAAAGGTGCATATAATCGTCGTATAAGATTTCTAAGGTAAAGAGGAGTTTAGAATGAGAAGAGTAGTTATATTGTTAGGGATATTGCTTACAATGGTAGGCGCAATGTTGTTTTTTACAGCCTGTGAATTGGCTTCGGGGTGCGATGCATGTAATGGCACTGGAAAATGTAAAACATGTGAAGGAAGCGGTGGGCTTATTACCTATACCGAAAACGGCAGTTATTATTCATCATGCCATATTTGCAAAGGTAGCGGAACATGTACAGCCTGCAATGGAAGTGGACGGTAATTGATGATTGAGGAGTTGAATATGAACAAATTGATTTCAATTATTACTTTGTTGATTTCATTGCTTGCAGTCAGCTGTGACGATGAAACTTGCAGAGCTGTTGTATTTGGAATTTCAGGGACGTGTTCCGTCTGCAGCGGCAGTGGAATTTGTCAATCCTGCGATGGGAAATCATTTTACTCATCATGTTCTTCTTGCAGAGGAAGTGGCAAATGTAAAAATTGCGGCGGAGACGGAAAAATAAACGAATAACTAGGGTGTCAGACCTTAATACTGAAACAGAATATAAGTCTGGCACCTAATCAACATTTTGTCATCTTCGGGCTTTATCTTCCCTTGTCATTGCCGGACTTGATCCGGCAATCTCCTGTAAATATTAGAATAGATTCCCGTGTCGCAGCACGGGAATGACATATAAAAGAAAGCGTGAGAATGACAAGGCGCAAAAAATCGGATGGTCAGACCTTAATGCTGAAATAGTATACAGATCTGGCATCTAATCAGCCTTGTGTCATCTTCGGGCTTTATCTTCCCTTGTCATTGTCGGACTCGATCCGACAATCTCATGTAAATATTAGAATAGATTCCCGTGTCACAGCACGGGAATGACATAAAAAAGGAAGCGTGAGAATGACAAGGCGTAAAAAATCGGAGGGTCAGACCTTAATGCCGAATTGGAATACAGGTCTGGCACCTGTAATATGTCATCTGGCACCTGCCGTAAAATGTGAATAAAAAAAGCTGCACGGCAAAACAATTTGTAATGCAGTGCAGCTTTATTTTAGTTATTAAAGAAATTACTGTGTAATTCTGAATGCGTCTTTTGCTATTTGAAGTTCTTCGTTTGTAGGAACAACTAAAACTTTTACTTTTGAATCTGGTGCTGAAATTACGCCCTCTTCACCTTCATATTTATCGTTTTCTGCTTTATCAAATTTGATTCCTAAAATTTCTAAGTCCTTGCATATTCTGTTGCGCAATTTGAAACTTCTTTCACCTATTCCGCCTGTAAACACAAGGTAATCAACGCGTCCGAGTTCTGCAAAATATCCGCCGATATATTTTTTTACACGAGTAAGCCAAACATTCAATGCCAGTTGTCCTCTTTCATCGCCGTTTTCATCAGCATCGATAACGTCTCTCATATCGCTTGTCTTTTCAAACAATCCCCAAAGTCCACTCTTTTTTTGGAGAATAGTGTTAATGTCATCCACTGAATAACCGTGATGATACAAATAGTAAACAATTGTAGGGTCAATATCACCGCAGCGAGTTCCCATTACAAGCCCTTCCAAAGGCGTCAATCCCATCGAAGTATCGTAAGATTTTCCGTCTTTAATCGCAGTAATTGATGAACCGTTGCCCAAATGACAAATTATCATATTGCACTGTTCCAAAGGTTTTCCGACTATTTCTGCTGTTCTTTGTGCTACATATTTATGGCTTGTTCCATGTGCGCCGTATTTTCTTAGTTTAAACTTTTCGTACAAATTATAAGGTATTGCGTACATAAAGCTTGATGCCGGCATTGTTTGATGAAATGCAGTATCAAATGTTACAGTCTGCGGAGTGTTCGGTAAAATAGCTGTAGCGGCTTTGATTCCCTCAAGGTGAGCCGGATTGTGCAGCGGTGCCAAATCGCATAGTTCTTCAATGTCCTTTAAAACTTTTTCATTTACAATTGCTGCATCACTGTAGCGTGCGCCGCCCTGCACAATTCTATGTGCTATAACGTCGATTTCATTGACATCAGTTAAAACACCGTTGTCTTTATCTAAAATTGCTTTGATAACCTGTTCAAATGCTGCGGTGTGAGTATTGATTCCATTCTTCAAATCTTTTGCAAGAACTTCTATTTTTTTTCCGTCGGAAACTCTTTTCTGATTCATAAAAGCGACACTTTCGCCGATTCGCTCAACATTTCCTTTGACTAAAGCCTCGCCTTCGGGCATTTGCAAAAGCTGATACTTCAATGATGAAGAACCGCAGTTGATTACCAAAATTTTTTTACTCATTTGTAACTCCTGTTAATTTAAATTTTATCTGATTGATATTTCGCCGAATTTCTGACAAACTATCTGATTATAAATCTTTATTTTCAATATTAGGCTGCTTTTCTTCTTCTTCAAATTTTCTTAATGCAGCAATTCTTTGCAAAAGCGGCGGATGTGACGCGTAGAATTTTACGTAAGACGGTGCCGGATACAGATTGCTTAAATTATTAAGGTTAAGCTTAATAAGCCCTTCGATCAATGCTTCCGGCATATTTGTCAATTCAGCCGAGTATCTGTCCGCCTCATATTCATGACAACGTGAACGCCAAGCTGCTATCGGCTGCAAAAAGTAACTGATAGGCAAGAAAATCAAAAACAACAAAAACAAACCGATGTAATAAGCTTCGTTTATGTGATCTGCACTTATTACAAAGCCGAAACCGTTGTAAAGTGACGGCAATGTCAATAATTTGGAAGCAATAAACAGCACAACAATATTTTTTATAAGTGATGTAATTATGCCTTTTATCAGATGACCTTTTTTTCTATGACCGATTTCATGTCCCATAACGGCTGTCAGTTCATCGGGAGTCAGCTGTTCAATCAATGTATCATATAAAACTATACGTTTTGATTTTCCTATTCCGGTAAAGTAAGCGTTGGAATGTGTCGAACGTTTGGAACTGTCGACAACAAACAAACCGTCCGGCTTGTAGCCTGATTTTATTAACAAATTTGTTAATTTGTCGCATAACTCACCGTCCGGCAGCGGTGAAAATTTATTAAAAAGCGGTGCGATAAATTGCGGATAAATAATTTGCATTGCAAATGAAAACAGCGTCATAAATGCCCAAATCGGCAGCCACCACATATCGCCGAATGTTTGAAAAGTAAAAACAAATGCGCAGATTTTTATAATCTGCATTATAAATGACAAAAGCAGGCTTTTAATTAAATCGGTAAACCACAAGCCCAACGTCATTTTGTTAAAGCCAAATTTCTTTTCTATTCCGAAATGGAAGTATAGGCTGCCGGGAATTGAAAGCACGGTATCAAGCAGTGTGTCTGTGCAGAAAAACAAAATCGCGAGGAAGTAAAGATTTTGCGTCCAATTGTTGAAAACACTTACAAGCCAAGGATAGAAACAGAAACATAGCAGCAGCAAAATAATTGTTTTGTTTATTACCATTGAGCAAATTGAATAGACCAATTTTACATTGGAATATTCGTCGATTTTTCCCATTTTTTCCTTATCAAGTCTGCCTTCCAACTCTTTAGGAATTATTCCCAGATGTTTTTTTCGATAAAAATAGTTAATAAATGCCAAACTTAACTGGGTAATTGTTGAAGCGACAAAAAAGGTAAGAAAAATTATTACGAAAGGGTTTTTAATGTCCATGAGCATTTCCTTAAAATATTTATTTTTTTGTATTCTTTTAAATACCATTCGTATGTTTTGCGAATTCCATCTTCAAGTTCTGTTGCAGCTTTCCAGCCAAGTGAATTGATTTTTGAGACATTCAGCAATTTTTTTGGTGTTCCGTCTGGTTTTGATGTGTCAAATACAAGCTTTCCGTTGTAGCCGATAACATTGCAGATTAATTGCGCAAGTTCTTTAATGGAAACATCTGTTCCTGTTCCTACGTTTACATGTTCTTCACCGCTGTATTCGTTCATTAAAAATACCAACGCATCGGCTAAATCATCAACAAAGAGAAACTCACGCAGTACGGAGCCTGTTCCCCAAATTGTAACTTCCGGAGCGTTGTTTTCTTTTGCCTCGTGAACTTTTCTCATTAATGCCGGCAAAACGTGCGAAGTTTCCAAATCGAAGTTGTCGTTGTAGCCGTATAAGTTTGTAGGCATTGCGCTGATGTAATCTACTCCGTACTGCTGTCTGAATGCGCGACACATCATTAACCCGGAAATTTTTGCAATTGCATAAGCGTCGTTTGTTTCTTCAAGGTATCCTGACAACAGATATTCTTCATTTATAGGTTGTGGGCACATTCTGGGGTAAATGCACGAACTTCCCAAGAATAAGAGCTTATTTACGCTGTTGTCATAAGAATTTTTTATTACGCTGTTTTGAATCTGTAGATTCTCATAAATAAATTCTGCCTTATGAGTTTTATTTGCCCATATTCCGCCGACTTTTGCCGCAGCAAGAAAAACATATTCCGGTTTTTCCTGTTCAAAGAAATTTTTGACAGCTTGAAAATCCGTAAGATTAAGCTCTTGATGTGTGCGGTATACCACATTTTTATATCCAGCTCTGTCCAATGCACGAAGAATAGAGGAACCTACTAATCCGCGGTGCCCGGCAACATAAATTTTTGCATTTTTTTCCATCATAATAATTTGCCTCGCTTACGTTAATTAATAATTTTGATGTACGTTTTTTGAAAATATTTGGTCTGTTCCAAAAAAATATTTTTGGGCAGTCCCAAACAAGTGTTTTTGGGACTATAGCCAAAATCACTTGTTTTGTAAACTGTAAAAAAGGCTGCCGAAACTGCTGAAAAACTGCCGTATAACATTACATTTTAGTAAATATGCCGATTGTATTTTGTTTCGGAAAATAGTACCACAATCAAAACAATTATAGGTGATCGTGCAAAGCATGATTTCTGACAAAGCCTTGTGATTAGATTCAATGTCAAATGCAAAGATTCAAACTTTCTTGCTAAACTTTTTTGTTTTTTAACAGATAATCTATAAGTAAAGACCGATTTCCGGAGCAGCCTAATGAAAAGATTATATTTGTTTCTAGCAGGACTTTTGTTGTTGCCGGTGTTCCTTTTTTCAGATGAAATTTCTTGGGACGCAAAAAACAACTTTCTTTCCGATATTTATAAAACTGAAAATGCAGAACTTGTTACCGAAAATGGCAGCATTCTCTATTACAAGATAAAAAAGCAAAGTTACGATTTAAACTCAAACAGAAACAATATCGATTTGTTTTTGCCGTTTGAATCAAACAACAAAGATGCAATAAGGGAAAATTATGAGACGATTCAGGAAAACTTCCAATATAAAGAATCCGATTCCTACATCGGAACAAGTGCATATTTTTATAAAAGCAAACATAAAATAGAATTGCAGGGAAATAGGAAAAGTGTTTTTGTTCCGGGAACTGTAATTGGTTCTTTCACAATTAATTTTTATGTTTATCCTATGAATTTGGCAGATAATAATGTTTTGTTTAAAATCGGTTCGCATTATTATGAAAATTCCGATGACAGCATTTGTGATCAGTCGTTTTCCGCAGTGCTGGATGAAGGAATTTTTAAATGCCACTTCCGCAATGTTTTTAATAATGAAAATAATAAAACAATTCCGGAATTTACGGTGAAAGCTTATCAACGAGTTATGCCTAAAGAATGGACAAATCTAACAATTACTTATGACAGTTTTTCCGGAATTATAAGACTTTTTATTAACGGCGTTGAAAACGGAATTGCAAAAGCTGCCGGAGAAAGTGTTTATCCAATGATTTTCAATCCTGCAAACCGCTGTATTCTTGATATTGGAACGTCTTATGTCGGAACGATTGATGATTTTCTCATTAAGCACGGCGCAGAAACTGACGGAATAGAATACGGATTTCCGCCGGAAGGAGCTTCTATTGTAAGTGGAGTACATAAGCTTGATGACTTTAACATTGTAATTAAAGATATAAACTTTGCAGATTATCAAAAAAACGGAGCGGAAATCGAATATTTTGTACGGCTTTCGTCATCGCCTTTTGATGCTGATGATACTGCCGCATATATAAAACCGGTGGAATGGATTCCTTTGAATAAGGAAAACTTATCGTACTTAAAGAATAAAAAAGCCGCATATTTTCAATGGAAAGCGTTGCTTTTGCCCGGTATAAACGGTGTTGAGTCGCCTTATTTTTCCGGACTGACTTTGAAATATGAAAGAGATTTTCCGCCAGCTGCACCTGCCGGAGTGAAAATTGCCGGAGAAGACGGCGCAATTTTTCTGAAATGGAAGAACAATACCGAACAGGATTTGAAAGGTTATAAAATTTATTACGGAACTAAACCGGGAGTTTATTTTTGCAATGATGCGGCAGAAGGCGAAAGTCCTATAGTAATCGATAAGGTGAATAATTTTAAGCTGACAAATCTAAAGAAAAATATAATTTACTACATAACGATTACCGCATTTGATGATAAGAATGCGGTTCATGAAAGTTCGTTTTCAGAAGAAGTAAGCAAACGAGTTTATTGAAATAATTTATGTTTTGTTTTTATGAGGAATTATGCAGTCTTGTAAAAATGTTTTGGCAAATTTAAGCAATTACTATGTGTTCCAAGCTGAAATTTCAGAAAACTCAGAGTTATTCGGGCAAAATTTAGAACATATGGATAAAGTAATTTTGCTTTTTGCTGAAATTTACGCATTTATATGCAATGAGTTTTCTGTTGAAATTGCCAAAAAATTGATAATCGATTACGAAAACTCCGACACGTTTAAAAAGTGGTTTTGGAAAATTAAGCATAAGCTCGGCGAGGCACTGAAAAAAGACCCGACTTGCGATGAAATCGGCTGTTGGATTGGCAAATGTGCTTTTCTTAAAATCGTATACAACATCCTTTGTTATAAAAACAGCGATGAGGTCGTGCGTTTTGCCGGTTGGTTTAATGTCCTTGAAAGAGCTGCCGAGCGTCAGCGCAAACTGTTGAATGCATTGGCAAAGAAGAGTACCAAAATATGTACGTCAGTTCCCGGCAGATATGAATATTTTTTATTGAATGAAAAAATGACAACTGATATTCATGACATAAACTTCAAAAAAATTATGGAAATTCATTAATTTTTTCCGACTTGCTTTATAACATTCAAAATGATATAACCCCACACAAAATAAATAGTGGGTCATAGGTCAAATTAATGAAAGTACATCATGGGATTTCCGCTTCTATTGGCATTGCAATAGGCGAGGCTTTTATCTACGATCAGCATCTTCATATTCCTAATTATTCTATTTCTGAACGTCAGGTGGAGTACGAAGTTCATCGTTTTTTTGTTGCTATGACCAAAACAAAGAACGATTTCATTCAAATCCAGAAAAAGCTTATTCAAGAAATGAGTGAAGATCAGGGAAAAATCCTTGATGCACACATTATGATGGTGGATGACGCTACTTTGGTAGATAAAATTTGTTCCACACTTCGTACTGAAAAGCGTAATATTGAATCTGTTGTTTATGATGTTATCAATGAACAGTGTCAGGAATTGACTAAAGCAAATGAATCGTTTTTCCATGACCGAATAATTGATATTTTCGATATTGGGCAAAAATTACTTCAAAATTTACTTTCTCAAAAAAATGTTTCACTTTCAAATATTGAACGGGATGTTATCGTTATTGCATCGGAACTTTCTGTAAGTGACACCGCTAATATGAATAAAAAGCATGTTTTAGGATTTGTCACTGAGTTTGGGGGAAAAACGTCGCATTCCGCGATATTAGCGAAATCTCTTTCCATGCCGGCAATTTTTGGTCTGAATAATATTGTGCATGAAGTTTCGTCCGGTACAATGTGTATTATAGACAGCGAAAAAGGGCTTTTTATTCAAGATCCGGATGAAAAAACTCTTAAAGAATACCAAAATAAAAAGCTTGCGGAAAATGCCCAAAGAGAAGAAACTTTACTGCTTAGCCGTATTCCTACGGTTACAAAAGACGGTTTTGCGATTCCGCTGAAAGCTAACATGGAAATTCCGGAGCAAGAAATTGACAATGTAAAGAAATACGGTGCTGAAGGTGTCGGGCTTTACCGTTCTGAATTTTTGTATCTTTCAAAGAAAAGAAAATCTTTGCCGACGGAAGAGCAGCAGTTTTTGGCATATAAGTTTATTTTGGAACGTCTTTCAAATAAAGAGGTAACAATTCGTACTCTTGATCTTGGCGGAGACAAAGTCATAGAAACTTATACCGCAAAGGAAAATAATCCTAATATGGGATGGCGTGCGATTCGTTTGTGCTTAAAAAATCCGGAAATATTCAAAACTCAACTTAGAGCACTTTACAGAGCTTCAATATACGGAAAGTTGCGAATTATGCTGCCGATGATTTCTGTAGTAGAAGAAATTATTGAGACGAAAAAGCTTATTGAAGAAGTAAAAAGTGATTTGCAGAAAGAAAAAATCCCTTTTGTAAAAGATGTGCCGCTCGGAATTATGGTGGAAACGCCTGCTGCTGCTTTGATTTCGGATACTTTGGCTAAGCATGTCGATTTCTTTAGTATTGGTTCAAATGATTTAATTCAATATGTAATGGCATGTGACCGTGGGAATGAAAAAATTTCTTACCTTTATCAACCGCTTCACCCTGCAATTTTGCAGCTGATTGCAATTACAATCAAAAATGCACATAAAAATAAAATACATTGTTCATTATGCGGAGAAATGGGAAGTGACCCTAATAATGCATTGATTCTTGTCGGACTTGGCATTGACGAGATTTCACTTTCTACCGGAAAATTGCTGGAAATCAGAAAACTTCTTCAAAATACCAATAAAAAAGATTTGGAAATTTTGGCGAAACAGGCTCTGACAATGAGTACACAAAAAGAAGTTAATCAACTTTTGGCACGTTACAACAAAGCGCATAAAAATACTAAAATCATATAATCGGAAAAAATAAACATGAAAAAGCAACCTGTCATTTCAATTTTAGGTAGACCTAATGTCGGGAAATCGACGTTATTTAACAGACTTACAAGAACTAAAAAGGCAATTATTGATGATACTCCGGGAGTTACGAGAGATATTCTGAAACAGGAATTTCTTTTGGGAGAAAGGCAGATTCCGGTTATTCTTCAGGATACAGGCGGACTTACAGACGAGGGAGATATTCTTAATCCGCTTGTTCAGAAGAAGTCAATCGAGGCACTGAAGACGTCTGACTTGATTCTTTTTATGGTGGAAGCTAAAAACGTTCTTCCGATAGAAGAAGAATTTATTAATCTTGTGCGCAAATCCGGGAAACCGGCAATTATTATCATGAATAAAAGTGACAGCTTGGATAAAGATATTTATATTCACGACTTTCATCAATACGGTTTAGGTGAACCGCTTCCTATTTCGGCTGCGCATAATCGTAATATTGACGAACTTTTGGAAGAGATTGAAAAGAAGTTGCAGCTGCCGATTGATGTTGATACGGATACAGCAGATGAAGCTGAAAGCACAAGCGAACAAAATGATTTATTGATAAAAATAGCTATTGTCGGTAAACCTAATGTCGGGAAATCTTCATTATTAAATAAGATTACTCAAAAAGAGCGCAGTATTGTGTCAAATATTCCGGGAACGACCCGCGACATTATCGATGAATCGATTACTTATAAAAACCATGAATTCAGATTTTTGGATACTGCCGGAATAAGAAAGAAGTCAAAAGTTTCGGAAGATATTGAATATTACTCCGTAAACCGAAGTATAAAGGCAATTAATGAAGCAGACATTACACTTTTAGTTATTGATTCATTGGAAGATGTAAGTGAGCAGGATAAAAAAATTACAGATCAGATTGTGAAGAACGGTAAGGGATTAATTGTTCTTTTTAATAAAATGGATTTGTATGACAACAGCGAAGAGGCGATTAAAAAGCGGCGTGAAATATTGGAGTTTAAATTTCCGCAGATTGGGTACGCTCCGACTTTGGCTGTTTCAGCTGCTACAGGAAAGGGAATCGGTTCTTTGCTTGAGAAAATTCTTTTGGTAAAGGGCAATTTGAACCGAAAGATTACAACATCAAAGCTTAATGCGTTTATTCAGGATGTTGTAAAACGCTACCAGCCTTCAAGTAAAAAAGGTGTGCTGCGTATTTCGTATGGAGTGCAAACTTCTGTTGCTCCAGTGGAATTCATTTTCTTCCTTAATAATACATCTTTGATAAGTGATAATTACCGCCAATATATTAGTAACCGTTTAAGAGAATATTTTCATTATGAAGGCGTACCGATTAAGATTATTTATAAGGAAAAGTAATAGTTCCGAGCTGCATAAAATCGGCTTTTTCAGGCAGAAGAATCAGTAAATAAGCGTTGGAACTTTCTATTGTTACCTTGCGTGCATTGTTATTATTATCCGGCAGTGAAAAGTAGTTGTCCGGCAAATCGTTGTATTCCCAGAAGATTTTCCATTTTCCTTTTTTAACAGGTAATAAGGAAGTTTCATAACTTGCCGCATCAAAGTAATTAGCCGATTTTTTCTCAAAGTCCGATGAAAATTTCACATCTTTCAATTGATAGCCGCTGTAGTTAATTACAAAATAGGTGGCAGTATCGGCTTTATCGCTTACAACAGTTAGTTCCTCAAGTTTAAAAACATTATCCGGCAGTGCAGAAAGGCAATAAATTTTTTCATTATCCAAAGTTACCGACTGTTTTGTATTAATCCATTTATTGTTGTCCGCTGTCCAAATAAAATACTTGCCGGAGGGCAAATTATTATCAAGCAAGATTGTTTCTTCATTTTCCCATTTTTCAATGCCCCAAACTTGAAGTTTTCCTTTTTCATTGCGCAGTAAGCAGTTCTGCACTTTTCCGGACAGATTCACGGCAAAAAAAGAAACATCTGCACTTGCGACGAAAACAGAAAGTAAAAGAAACAAAATTGTGTATATTTTTTTCATTGCGGCTTCCTCGCCAATCTTTTCGGCACACTGCGGAAAATGTTGATAGGGAACAGACCTGTATTCCATTTTAGCATTGAGATCTGTCCCCGGCAAAAAAACATGTCATTACCGTGCATTGACTCGGTAATCTCTTGTGAAACAACAATGCAATTAACAGATTTCCGGGATAAGCCCGAAAATGACAAAATGTTGCTTGGTGCCAGACCTGTATCCTGTTTTAGCATTGAGGTCTGTCCCCAGCAAAAAAAACATGTCATTGCCGTGCGTTGACTCGGTAATCTCTTGTGAACTAACAATGCAATTAACAAATCTCCGGGACAAACCCGAAGATGGCAAAATGTTGCTTGGTGCTAGACCTATATTCCATTTTAGCATTGAGGTCTGGTCATTTTATAAACAAATACAAATCGCAAAAAAAGAGCTTCATTCCTAAACAGAATAAAGCTCTTGTTACAGTAAAAAGTGTTAAATTCATTTTTCCAAAATTGTTTCGGTAATTTTATGCCCGAAGTGGCGACCTCCCTCTTCTTCAAATATTACGACTTTATCTCCGGGCTGAAGTGCGACTACAGATTTTGAGCCGCCGTCCGGTGTAACTATTCTGATTGTTTCGGCATTTTGCAGTACAACGCTGAATTCTTTTTCTGCACCTTTTACAACAATGCGCAGCATAGGGCGAATTTCCTGCTTTATTCTGCCTATAGCGGAGGTAAAACATTCGCCTTTGCTGTTTACAATCAGAACTTCATCGCCGCTTCGCAAGTCTGCAAGGTATTTCGTTCTGTTGTTCGGTGTCATAACGTAACAGTGCAATGCTCCTGCATTTACTCTGAAAGGACGTGATGCAACGTATGGATTTTCCATAGACTCGGAATTTACCAGAACCATTCCGTTAGAATAATCGCCTACCAGCATTCCCTCACCGTTTTTCATATTTGAAATTGTGTCAATGCAAACTCTGTCGCCTAAATTAATTTTTTCTACGGAAACAATTTCTCCGGCAGTTAATTTGATTGAAGTTTTAGATTTTTTTATTTGCTTTAATACTGCTATTTTTTCATCAGCATCGCAGTTGCAAACATAAACGCCGTCAACGCCTTTTTCCAGAATACCTATTGCTTCAACCGCATTTTCAACATTTGAAACAGATGCAAAAATATTTTCTCTTACGGCAATCAAATTTTCATAAGGAATAATTGTCCAGCCGGAAGGATCGTTAGTGCGTATAATCAGTTCAATGTTTCCCGGCGTTTTAGCAGCTGCAATTTCAGCTTCCTTGCTGTCAAGATTGAAAAAGCGGATATTTTCCGGCAGATTATCAATTCTGTAGACATCAACTTTTGCCAGTTGCAAAATTTTATCTTCAATTTCTTGACTGTCGGTAAAAAATGCGTCTACTCCGTTTTCCAGTGCGTCTGTTACCAAAGACTTATCCCATTCGAGGATTTCAATATATACACGTTTCATTAATTTTCTCCTAACATTGCAAGTGCTTCGTCGACAGATGCGCCTTCATGTACAATTTTTGAAACTGCTTTAAGAAGCAGAGCCGGGTCTTTGTGCTGGAAAACATTTCTTCCCATTGAAACGCCTTTTCCGCCGGCATCAATAGCCATTTTTACATTATTCAGCACATCTCTTGTATTTTTTGCTTTTTCGCCGCCGGCAATTAATACTGGAATAGAAGAGCCTTCAACAACTCTTGCAAATGATTCAACAGAACCTGTAAATGAAACTTTTACCATATCGGCACCCATTTCACTTGCAACACGAGCAGCAATTTTTACATATTGTTCATCGCTTTCTGTTAATACTTTGTCACCTCTTGTATACATCATTACCAACAGCGGCATTCCCCATTCCTGACATTTTTTGCTTACTGTACCGAAGTCTTTCAGCATATCAGCTTCTCTTTCGGCACCTAAATTTATATGAAGCGAAACACCGTCGGCACCAAGTCTGATTGCTTCCTCTACGGAACACACCAAAACTTTGTAGTTTGCATCCGGTGACAATGAAGTCGATGCGCTTAGGTGAATAATCAGCCCCATATCGTTACCTGATTTTCTGTGAGTTAAATCGACGTTTCCTTTATGAAGAACAACAGCGTTTGCGCCGCCTTCTCCTGCTTGAAAAACAGCCTTCTTTGGGTGAATAAGTCCTTCAATTGGTCCCATTGTGAATCCGTGATCCATAGGTACGATAACTGTTTTTCCTGTTGCCCTGTTCATTAATCTTTCCATTCTGATGTCTTTTCCGATCATGCTCATTTTGTAACTCCTTTTGATTTATATTTTTTGCATCAGATATTTTCTGTGCAATTTATTCCTTGTTGAAATAAAAAAAAGCAGGCTTTAAAGCCTGCTTTCATTTTTCACTAAAAAAATAAAAGAGGCTTCCGTTTCATCCCATGATTTGTTGGGCGCGAAACAGAAGCCTCACATTTTTACTGCTCTTCAGCTATCTGCTCCGTGCCGAGCTAAAATAAAAAAAGAAGCAATAAAATAAATATGTAAAAGTGTTGTTTACTAAAGTCATTAAATAATCCTTTTTGATTGAGTTCTGCAATTTCGTATGCAGCTCAATTTGTGGCACATCTTATAAATCAACTTATTTTCTATGTCAAGAACAAAAATTAAAAAATAAGCTTTATTTTTTTCCGTTAGTCGTATCTGCACTTTTTAAAACAGAAAGGAAAGCAGCCTGCGGAATTTCAACATTTCCTACCATTTTCATTCTTTTCTTTCCCTCTTTTTGTTTTTCAAGAAGTTTTCGCTTTCTGGAAATATCACCACCGTAACATTTTGCAGTAACATCTTTTCGATATGCCCCGATTGTTTCACGCGAAATAATTTTTCCGCCGATTGCGCCTTGTATTGCAATCTGGAACTGCTGTCTCGGAATCGTATCTTTCAATTTTTCACAAGCGGAAAGAGCTCGCTCTCGTGCTTTGTCTTTGTGTACAAGCATAGAAAGAGCATCAACAGTTTCTCCGTTTACAAGAATGTCTAGTTTTACCACATCTGTTTCCTGCGGATGTGAGAACTCGTAATCGAAAGAAGCGTAACCTTTGCTGTATGATTTGAGCTTGTCATAGAAGTCATAAACAATTTCTGCAAGCGGCAGTTCATATACAAGTTCGACACGTTTTTCATCAATGTACGTAAGTCCCAATTGAGTTCCGCGCTTTTCTATACATAAATTTATCAGCGCACCGACATAAGTATCCGGCGTAATCATTGTAGCTTTTACAAACGGTTCTTTAATTTTATCGATTGAAGTTACATCAGGATAATTGGCAGGGTTATCGATAATTACCATTTCTCCGTTGGTAAGGTAGACTTCGTATTGTACCGACGGAGCCGTTAGGATAATAGAAACGCCGAATTCTCGCTCCAGACGTTCTTGCACAACTTCAATATGCAGCAGTCCGAGAAATCCGCACCTGAACCCGAAACCCAAAGCCTGCGAAACATCTTTTGAATAGGTAAGTGCTGCATCGTTTAATTTCAGTTTTTCAAGAGCCTCACAGAGATTTTCGTAATCTTCTGTTGCAATAGGATAAATTGAAGAGAAAACTACAGGCTTTGCTTTTTTAAAACCGGCTAAAGGTGCGGCAGCCGGGAAATTTTTCAGCGTGATTGTATCGCCGACATCAATATCCGAAATATTTTTTATATTTCCGAGCAAATACCCGACTTCACCAGCCTGCAAAAGCGGCGATTTTTCAAGTTTCAGCTTAAAGTAACCAACTTCTTCCACTGTATAAACTTTGTCTGTATTCATGAATAGAATATTGTCACCGGGCTTTACCGTTCCTTCAAAAATTCTTGTGTGAACTACGACACCGCGAAATTCATCATAATGACTGTCAAAGATAAGCCCTTGCAGAGGTGCTTTTTCATCACCTTTAGGCGGCGGAATACGCGCAACAATTGCCTCAAAAATATCTTCGATTCCTATGCCGGCTTTTCCCGATGCGAGAATTGCTTCGTTCGGATCAAATCCCAAATCATGCTCAATCTGCTTTTTTACCATATCAACATCTGCCGACGGTAAATCAATTTTATTTATCACAACGATAATTTCCAGATTGTGCTCCATTGCCAGATAAAGATTTGCCAATGTCTGCGCTTCAATTCCTTGTGTGCTGTCAATAAGCAGAAGAACACCTTCGCATGAATTCAATGCTCGTGAAACTTCATAACTGAAATCTACGTGTCCCGGAGTATCGATTAAATTCAGATGATAAAGTTCTCCGTCTTTCGCTTTATATGGAAGCATTACCGCATTACTTTTTATTGTTATTCCGCGTTCGCGTTCTATATCCATATTATCAAGAATTTGGTCTTGAAAATCTCTGTCTGAAACAATTTTGCAATGTTGTATCAGTCTGTCTGCCAAAGTGGATTTGCCGTGGTCGATATGTGCAATGATTGAAAAATTACGGATTTTCGTTTTGTCCATTATATTTCCTGTTTTTTTATAGTCAGCCGTACTTATATCACAAAAAAGGCATTGTTGACAAATTACGATTATTGAAAATGTTTTGTGCTTTTAAAATCGGCAAGTTGCTAATGGTTTGTTCTATTGGTGCCAGACCTGTATTCTACTTTGGGATTTAGGTCTGTCCCTTGTGTTTATTGTCATTCCCACCCTTGCTTGCTTCCAATGTCATTCCCGTGCTTAGACACGGGAATCTGCAATAAGGTTTATAGGAGATTGCCGGGTCTATGTCCGGCAATGACAAATTGTTCTTAACTCAAAAATTGGCGTGCCTAAGGAAGGGAGAGGTCATAGGAGAGGGAAAACTCCGGGCTTCGCTAACTCGGAGGTGGTTTCCCTCTCCTAACTTTTACCACGTTTTAAACTAAAAACGAAACTTTGCTGCCGGTTTACACGGCAAATCGCAGATTGAACAACCAATGTCCAAAACTTTAACTAAAATTGCATTACCTCGCCGATGAAATCGGCAAATTGCCATTTGAACAACCATCAGGTAACGCATTCTAAAGTATAATTGCACTTTGTGTCATAAGGCTGTGTATCTTTGCCAAGCGCAAGCTCGACGCACTTTGAAACAAAGTGGCACTTTAGCATGACCGTTTGCAAGCCAAAGCCCCAGACCTTGATTCCATTTTAGCATTAAGGTCTGTCCCTATTAAAAAAATAACGTTTCTATTGACAAGAACAATAAACTGTAATATAACACTGTTACTATCAATAGTAACAAAAATAACTATAACTAAGGAGTAATAAAATGAAAGATTATTTTAAAAGATTTCCAGATGAAAACGGATATTTCGGAGAATACGGCGGTTCTTTTGTGCCTGAAGTTCTGGCAGGTGAGATGAAGAAAATAAATGACGCTTATTATTCAATCAGTAAATCGCATGAGTTTATTTCTGAACTGCGCAGTATCCGCAAACATTTCCAAGGCAGACCGACACCTGTTTTTTATTGCAAGCGACTTTCAGAAAAATATGGTGGACGAATTTATTTAAAACGTGAAGATTTAAATCATACCGGAGCTCATAAATTGAATCACTGCATGGGAGAAGCTCTTTTGGCGAAATATATGGGCAAGAAAAAAGTTATTGCCGAAACCGGAGCCGGACAGCATGGTGTTGCACTGGCAACTGCCGCAGCTTATTTTGGGTTGGAATGCGAAATTTACATGGGGGAAGTTGATATTGCAAAGGAACATCCTAATGTTGTGCGAATGCAGTTGCTTGGTGCAAAAGTTATTCCTGTAACTCATGGCTTAAAAACTTTAAAGGAAGCTGTTGATACTGCATTTGAAGCTTATCTTAAAGACCCGGAAAATAGTATTTATTGCATTGGTTCAGTTGTCGGACCGCATCCTTTCCCTATGATGGTTCGTGATTTTCAGCATGTCGTCGGCATTGAGGCGCGCGAGCAGTTTTTGGAAATGACCGGTGAGCTGCCGGATGCAGTTGCGGCATGTGTCGGCGGTGGTTCTAACGCAATGGGAATATTTGCAGGTTTTATTGATGATGAAGATGTTTCGCTTATCGGAGTGGAACCGAGCGGTCGTTCTTTAAAAATGGGAGATCATGCAGCCAGTCTTTCTTATGGAAAACCGGGAATTATTCATGGTTTTAAAACATATTTGCTTCAAAATGAAAAAGGTGAACCTGCTCCTGTTTATTCTATTGCCAGCGGTTTGGATTATCCGGGAAGCGGACCTGAACATTGTATGCTAAAGGATACAGGACGTGTGAATTATGCTGTTGCCGGTGACAGAGAATGTCTTGAAGCATTCTATAAACTTTCAAGATATGAAGGAATTATTCCGGCGTTGGAAAGTTCTCATGCTGTAGCTTACGCAATTAAATATGCAGCAGAAAATAAACATAAATCAATCTTGGTAAATCTTTCTGGGCGTGGTGATAAAGATATTGACTTTATTGTTGAAAATTACGGCACAGGCGAAGGCTATTTGGATTAAATATTTGTTTTGGGTGTCAGACCTTAATTCTACTTTGGGATTAATGTCTGACACCAGTTCCCACTCGCAAAAATCTTCATTTTTTTTCTGAATCTTGTAAGCACTTTTGATGCTTTTTCGCATTATATGTATATAGAAGTAATTAAAAAAATTGCTTCTTAATCTGTAAGCAAGGAAAGAAAATGAACTACTTGGAAAAATATGAGGATATTAAAATTACTAATAATTTCGCGTTTTGTAAAATAATGCAAAATGAGGAAATATGCCGTGAGGTTATCGAAACATTTCTGCACATCAAAGTCGGCAAACTAGTTTATAAGTCGTTTGAGAAAGAACTGAAACTGGAACCTGACAAACGTGGCATTCGGCTTGATGTGTATGTTGCCGACAGTGAAAGAGTTTTCGATTTGGAGATGCAGACCACCGACCAGAAGAACTTAGGTTGCCGAATGCGCTACTATCAGTGCATGATTGACGCCGAACTGCTGGAAAAAGGCGCAAATTTCAACGACTTGAAGGAATCGAACATAATTTTTATTTGCACATTTGACCCATTTCATAAAGGCTTACCGCAGTACACTTTTTCCAATAGCTGCGATGAGCTGCCC
>JBNMHA010000048.1:0-18090 GCA_050872545.1 Spirochaetales bacterium
AATAGACTGTTTTTGTAGATTTGATTTAACACAAGTTAATACAATTAATTTTCTTAAGGAATGAATAAATCCATAGTATTTTGAAAAAAATGTGATAAATTATTATAAAAAAATTGCAAGAATTTAAAATCGGAATGATGATAAAAGAAATGCGCCTTGAAAATGGAATGACACAAGAGCAGCTTGCCGAAAAACTTAATACAAAGAAAAGTGTAATTTCCAGAATGGAAAACCATTCTGAAGATATAAGATTGTCTACTTTGCAGAAAGTGGCAGCTGTATTTGGAAAGCAGCTTAGAGTTGCAATGTTGTAATATCATCTAATGAAGAAGAATCACTTGACGGTGAAAAAATGGATTTATTCATTCCTTAAGAAAATTAATTGTATTAACTTGTGTTAAATCAAATCTACAAAAACAGTCTATTCTATCTCGATTTTTGCCAAGAATAATTAAATTACTTTTTTTCCTCACGAAATAAGGTCTGTCCCCCCTTTACACGAAATAAGATCTGTCCCCCTTTAAATAAATCTTCGTTATAACTGTACAAAATAAGTTATTTTTCATTTGATTTTTTAATAGTATTTGTTAGCGTTAAGTTTTATTGTTTGGGACAATTAGCGAGTATTTTATTCATATTTTGGGTGGCTTTTTGGTTGGTTATTTTTATAGAGTTCACTTTCTTCAACATTGATATTGATTGATTAAACCTCAATAGCAACAAAATCAAAGAAAGCAACCAAAAAACAGGCTTTTCAGGGCTACGGCTTCCGCCTCCGACCAAACGCAAGCGTTTGTTTTCGCACATTTTTTTCAAAATGCGCTCATTATTCACAAGCTACAGAATCACTGCTTATATCCTCAGTCAATTTTACTTCTACTATTGAACTGTACCGTCCGGATGGACAATAAGAAATTGCACGAATCGTAGTATTTGCTGGTAACGCTGTTAATTCTCCCAAATAAAGTTCGGATTCAGGATATTTAGGCTCACTTCCGTCAGTTGTAAAAAATACTGAACCGTTTCTTCCTGCATCCATTTTTACATTATAACTTCCGTCAGCCTGCATAACCACAGATATTGCCGGAGCCTTTACTGGAGCAAATAACTCTTCGCATGACGAAAGAAAAATTACAGACATGCAGATTATTATGTAATAAAAAATTTTCATAGACTCCCCTAAAATTTGAAATGAACTCCAGACATTGAAATATCCCAATGCGGCTCTTTCTTCATTGCCTTTTCAAATTTGTATTCGTTTACTTTGCGGACAATACTGTAAAACATGATAGGCAACGCAAACAGTAGAATCAATGTTCCAGAACAAAACAATGCAGCACCAACGCAGCAATAAACCATCATCGGCGGATATGAAGAAACTATTTTCTCGCCTCTTTTATTGACATGCTCTATCTGAAAAGCGACATCAGTAAACATTCTGTCAGGAAACTCACTCTTGGGAATAAACCCCATTATAATTGAAGTTGTCAATATTGTTATTCCAACAGAAGAAGCTGCTGCCGAACTCCACAATAAGCCATTGGTTATTTTCTTTTTTCGATTAAAAGTTTCTACGTCAAAATCTTTCGTCGTAGCTGCTTCACTTTCGACAGCTTTTGTCACATCTTCGTTTTCTATTGCAAATGACGGCACAACATTTTCAGGTTTATCAATTTTTATTTCATTTGCAAATATCGGCAATGTAGCCAACAGCGGAAGTAATACAAATAATATTTTTTTCATAAGTCAGACCTCACAGTATTAATTTTGAGTTTTTTTATCAGTCGGGAAAAAATAAGTAAAACCGATTTCCAACGATGCCGCCGAAAAACAAACATGATATGTCGAACTTAGATTCTTAAAAATCGGCGGAATAAAATCATCGCTCTTTTTTATCTGCTCATCATTGTAGAAAAATTCTTCCGCAGTATTATAAACAACAGGAGTAAACGGAAAGAGCTTTTTGA
The DNA here is from genome assembly GCA_050872545.1 of Spirochaetales bacterium. Lineage (GTDB taxonomy): Bacteria > Spirochaetota > GWE2-31-10 > GWE2-31-10 > GWE2-31-10 > RGIG8597. Next base: position 1,968 of record JBNMHA010000048.1, read on the forward strand.
AATTAATAAAAAACGCCCAATTCTTATAATTTGCGTATGCGCCAATAAAAATATCAGGTGAAAAAGTAAGCGACACAGTAGGAAAATTTTTATCACGATAAAAACTGTAATAATTGGAAAATTCCGGTCCAATGCTGAAACTCAATCCAAACTGCATTCCGAAATATTTTATTATCTGCTGCCGATACAAAACATCAGCTTTCACACCGACAAAACAGCCCTCAAAATCATATCTGTATGTTCCGCCGGTTGCAATACTGAAAAAATGCGAAAGATTAAACTTATGCGCTATAAATCTTATTCCGGGAGCAAAATAAAGCCCCTTTACAATATGTATCGGCAGTGTAGAATCAATAACTGCTGCAAAACCGCGCCGGTAATATCCGTAGCCTATTCCGGTAGAAACGCCAAGTGACAATTTTTTATATTGTTCGCCTTCATAATAGCCATAAGCCGTATCTTTTTTATTATTTACGACTTCAGCAACCGTATTTACTTCCGTAGAAGTAGATTCAGCATAAATATTTGCTGTGGGAAGAAAAAAAGCAGCAAACATCAGGCAAAATAAAAATTGGTATTTTTTCAATATCATTAAAACCTACAAAATCATTAAGTTTGGATTTTTTTATATATAAATTATATTATTTTGTCAATTTCTGAAAGCTTGAACACTGAATACGCCGGTTCTTCATACGGATGGGCTTTTTTCAGCGCAGCAACAGCATTGCGAATAAACTTATCATCACAAATCATTTCTACTTTCATTTCGTGCACTTTTTCCGGTATACCGACTTTCCCGATAAACGGATTGCTCCCCTGCATTGGCATAAATTGTCCGTCTCCTAAAGTCTGCCAGCAACATTGACAATAATTTCCCTGTATTCCGGCACCTGCTGCAAAAACGGCATTTTTAACATCTTCACAGTAATCCTGCGGAACATAAAATTCTAATTTGTACATCTCTGAATCCTTTTGTACTTAATATCTGACTTTCTTCCTTAATTATAAGTTATAGCGTCAACAATTTCGACTGATTTCTACAAAACATACAGTAAATTTGCTTATAAGTACATGAATAGAATCAATTAGATTATAGAAAATCATAGATTGCTTGCATAAATCTATTGACTTAACCTATTTTGTCGAATATACTCGACAAAACAAAATATATTTGTCTACTATACTAGACATAATCTAGCATTTTTTAGCAGATATACTCGACAAAAGGATTATTTTATGAACCAGGAAACATTAAAAGAAGTCATTTATGACCAGCATGAATTAATCAGAAACTTCAAAATTGTTGCCCGTGAATATGATTTTGACCCCAATGCCAATTATGTGTTGATTGGACTACGTCGAGCAGGAAAATCAACGTTGCTTTATAAAATCGTTCAAGACTTAGTTGCAGCCGGAACAGACTGGAATCAAATCATTTACATTAATTTTGAAGACGAACGAATGGCTGAATTTTCTCTTGAAGATTTTAATGATATTCTTGCTGTGCAGGCAAAAATGAGTGACAAGCAAGGCTGGTTCTTTTTAGATGAAGTTCAAAATATTGAAGGCTGGGAAAAATTCGCCCGACGCATGGCTGATTCAAAGGAACACACATTCATCACAGGAAGTAATGCAAAAATGCTTTCTTTGGAAATAGAAAATCGATTGGGCGGAAGATACCTTACAAAGTACATAACTCCATACAATTTCAGAGAATTTCTGACAGCCAAAAATGTTGATTTTTCAGAAAAAGCTATATTTGGAACAAAAGACAGCGGAAAAATAAAGAGAGAATTTGAAAATTATTTTTACTTTGGCGGATTTCCAGAAAACCTTGAATACAGAGACAAACGCGAATATGTTTCAAGCATATATCAAAAAGTTTTACTTGGTGATATTGCAGCCAGAAACGGAATCAGGAACATCAATGCCATGCGTCTTTTAATGAAAAAAATCGCAGAATCTGTCAAAGATGAAGTTTCATATTCTAAATTATACAATATCCTTAAAACTATCGGCGTAAGTATAAGCAAAGATGCAATCATTAATTATGTCGGTTATGCGCAGCAGTCTTATTTAATTTTCGCAGTCCGAAATTATTTTTCCAAGTTCGTTGATAAGGAAACCACCCCAAAATATTATTTTAATGATAATGGTCTTCTAAATCTTTTTTTAAACAATGCAGAACCACGCCTGCTTGAAAATTTAATTGCAATTAATTTGTGGAATAAACATAAAGAAAATGTATGTTATCTTAAAAGTAGGAATCTCGATGTCGATTTTTTTATCGAAGACACAGGCGAAGTCATACAAGCAGCATACTCAATAACAAATATATCAGATGACAGAGAAACAAAAGCTCTTGTTTTGGCGGCAAAAACAGTAAAAGAATCAAAAAGATTTATAATTATCACTTATGATGAAGAAAAAGAACTGACCATTGATGGAATAAAAATCGAAATTATCCCGGTCTGGAAATGGTTAATACAAAACTAGCAAATGAGTCATAAAAGCACAATTTCATATCTGCATTATAAAAAAGAGCCGGCTTGCAGTAAGATTAGCTCTGATACAAGACAGCTCGTTAAAATTACCCGCAAAAATAAAAACTTACATTAAAAAAGAATTTACTCCTGTTCTGCAGCCTTCCAATATTCTGTTCCCACTACGAGAAATATATGTGTAATCTTCATTTTTATCATAAGTAGAACTTTCAGAATCACTGTAGAAAATTTCTTCATAAAAATAATCATCAGAATCATTATCATCGTAATAGCGATATTCCTGTCTGTCAATTAATTGATTATCACTTTCGGCATTATTATAAAAGTAAATATTTCCCTTATATTTTTTACCGTTGTATTCCGCATAAGAATAAACCGTATAATTCTGATCTTTTCCGTCGGATATTGTATGTTCTTTAATAACATTGTCGGAATCATCAAGTTCATATTCTTTAACTTCGCATGAATCAGCTATTAAATCATCAGTAACATTTGTACCGGAAATTATGTTGTTGCCTTCTTCTTTCAACAAAAACGTTTCTTTACGGTAAGTTTTTCCGCCGGCGATATTGTAAGAATATTTTGTATAATATGTCTTTACTACATCGTCGGTTTCATCATTATCTATATCATGATAATTTCTGGTAATAACAGTATCAACTTTATTTTCTTTATTTTCTTTATTTTCTTTATTTTCTACAATGTATTCGTAAAATATATCTTCCATACAGTCTGTTTGCCCTTCATCATCATAAGTAAATTCTTTTATCAATAAGCCTTTATCATCATAAATATATTTTTTGCTTTCACTGACTTCATTATTTTTCTTTTCTACATAAACGATTTCATTGCCGTTAATAGTTTTAATAGATTTATACTGTTGTTTTCCGTTAATATCAAAAATTTCTTTCTGAAACAGTTCTCTCGCGTTGGTAATAGAATTTATGCGATATTCTAAAGTTTGACGTCCGATTTGTTTTTTATCAGCAGTATCATTGTCATAAATTTTTACTTCTATTTCATCCGGATTATTGCAAGTATACATACAGTATTCACTCAGTTCACCTTTAGAATTGTAATTCCAAGATTCAACAGGTAAATAACCAACATCACTATCTTTTTTTCTTTTTTCAAGGTAATGAGATACCGGTATTGAATTATCAAATTGTTCTACCACAGTCTCTTCTTCGTTGTTTTCATTATTATTGTTATCTTTCTCTGCTTCACAAGAAACTAAAAATAACATCAGTAAGCATACATTTATAAATATATTTTTCAGATTCATATTCTTATCTCCTATTTATTTCCGGCACATCGATACACAACAATATTCTTTTCACCAAAGTCTTTCTTATATAAATTCTTTACTAGACTCAATGAGGTATCCATATTAATTCCTACTTCACATTCTGCACTTAATCTATTTGTTGGCGGAGTAACAGTATAATTAAAATTTTTGTCAACATGAAATGACAATGATGTGTCAACCTTACCGCTAGCTCTAAAATACGGTTCTGCCTTAGTTTTAACTTCAGCTAAATTAATTCCCAAAATTGACAAACTAAACTCAAGCCCAAATAACTGTTCTAAACTTGTTGATTTTGGAACAGAAAGAACAAGATTTTCTTTCATATCAACATTAAAATCCCGTGTTACTCCACACTTGGTCGGTACAGGTACTCCCCATTTTCTTTCCAATGTTGACGAAAAAGCTACTCCGCCAGAAATTTTACTCTCTGACATATCAAGTTGTGCTTTAATTTCTCCATTCGCTACAGTCTGAGTAATTATTTTTGTTTTTATTTTTAATCCGGGTATTTCTTTATCAACATCGAACAGTTTAATTTCTTTGGAATCATATTTTTTAGAAATATCAGCTTCTATCTTTGCTGAGTTCATAGTGATTTTAAAACCGCTACCTACTTTTATTACCCCTTTTTCTTTCTTTTTTGGCATTTTAATGTTAGCATCAACGCTTAAATCTGCATGTAAATTTGCTTTAAAAGAAACTTTCCCTGCTTTATTTGAATAATTTCTCTCAATTGAGAAATCTTTATCAAGAACATTTCCTCTGCTGTCTGCCAATTCATTGCCAATCTCAATTTTTATATTTTGCTCAGGCAAACTGTAATATTCTATTGCCTCATAAAATCCAGGTGTTTGAGTATCAATAATTATCTTCTTCGCAGATCTGGAAATAGAAATAATTTTTTTTGCAGCTTCATCCACATCAACAAAAACATCTCCTGCCTGTAGGTTCATTATAGAAATTTCTTTAAATTCACCGCTTCTTTCTGCTAAGTTAATTCCGCAATCTGAAAAATCTACAACATCAGATTTGTAAATGATTTCAGAATTGCTGACTGCCGCTACTCCCGGCAAAAACACAAATGTAATCAAAGAAGCAAATGTTGATAATAATAATTTATTTAATTTCATTGCCTAATCCTCCGTTAAAATTCCGAGACTTTTTTTCTGCATATTTCCGGCTTCATCAGTCTGAACAATGCCGGTTATTTTGCCGGACTCATCATATTCATAAATACATTCCAATCTTTTAGTCTCACCTCTGGAATCAGTTTGCGTAATAACTTTTTTACTGATTTTTCCATCGCCACGTGAATACTCCTGCGAAATATAAAGTTCTGCATTTTCACCATTTTTTGAACTTCTGCTGATGCTTCGCAATTCACCGTTGCTGTCATAATCGTAAATGCGTTCAACTTTGTTTCCGGACAAATCGATAAACTCACACTTCTGCACTTTGTCAGCTTGGTTTAAATAATAAATTGTTTGCCCTGATTCGCTGTTAATAATAACTTGGGTAAAATTTTCATCTTCCCGTTCTGTGTTTGATACTTGTCCGCAGCCAAGTAATAGAAGAAAAGCCATCATATATAAAATAAATGTCTTGCTTTTCATATTTCCTCCTGTTAATTAATTATTAATTGTCGTAAAAGTAATTATTCATTAACATGAGAGAAAAATATTTTACACAAAAACATGTAAGTGAAATCAGCAGAATAAAAAAAGGACTGCTCGAAAAAATCAAGCAGTCCAACTTGCAAATAAACAGTTCAGCATCAAAATTTGTTACAAATTCCGACACATATTTTAAAGGATTAACTTTTTAACGAATAGCTTTTTTTATAATCTCATTTTGTATTAAATTTCTTCAAAAATAATTCTCGAATCTTCCGGTTTATCGTCTGAAAGTACAACAGCACGCTGCAATAATTCACATGCAGTTTGAACATCACCATTGTTATAGCACAAAGTGAATATCGGTTCACCGGCAACGACTTTATCACCGACATTTTTTAGTACTTCAATTCCAGCATAATGGTCAATCGCGTCTTCCTTCGTTCGTCTGCCGCAACCGATATAAACAGAAGCTACACCAACATCGTATGAATTCATTTTGGCAATATATCCGCTTCTTTCGGCACAAACATTTTCAGTATACTTATATAAAATTCTCGGTTTTAATATGTAGTCCGCATCCGCACCTTGATGTTCAATATTTTGCAGAAATAATTTAAAAGCATCGCCTGATGTGACTGCATTTTTTGCCATATTTACCGCCTCTTCCAATGTGGCAGCTTTTTCAGATAAAAGTATCATCCAACCGGCAAGCCTGTAAGTCAATTCAGCCAAACGTTCATCTACATTTCCCTGTAACGCAGCAGCACTTTCCAAAAGCTCGTTATAATTCCCGATTGTTCGTCCCAAAGGTCGTTCCATATCACTGATTACAACTTTAATTTTCAAGCCGGCAGCTTTTGCTGTTCCTACAATATATTCAGCCAGTTTTCTTGCACTGTGAATATCTTTCATAAATGCACCGTTTCCACATTTTAAATCAAGCACAAGCGCATTGCTTCCTTCGGCAATTTTCTTTGACATAATCGACGATGTTATTAAAGGAATCGACTCTACAGTTCCCGTAACATCACGAAGCGCATACATTAATTTATCTGCCGGTACAAAATCTTCGGTCTGTCCCATCATCACAAAACCGTCAGCAGACAAAATACTGCGAACTTCATCTTCTTTCAAAAAAATGCGATACCCCGGAAGCGATTCCAATTTATCCAAAGTTCCGCCTGTATGTCCTAACCCTCGTCCGCTCATCATCGGAATTTTACAACCACATGCAGCAGCTATCGGCGCAAGCAGCAAACTGACTTTATCACCTACACCTCCGGTAGAATGCTTGTCAACTTTTATTCCCGGTATTTCCGGAAAATAAAAACGCTTGCCGGACGAAATCATTGCATTTGTCAGCATCCAAGTTTCTTCAAAATCAAGTCCTTGAAAAAAAACGGTCATCAGAAAAGCAGAAATTTGATAATCGGGAATTTTCCCGGCTACGTATCCATGAATCAGTTCATTGATATTTTCCGCTGTCAGTTTTTCACCGTTTCTCTTTTTTATAATACAGTCAACAGCTCGCATTTTTACCTCCGCAAGAATTTAGTTATAAAAAAGACTCCCATTTTCGGGAGTCTTCTGTCAAGAAAACATATTTAATTGTCTTCATCATCATCTTCTTTAAACTTTTTCATTCCGGCACTCCAGAACACTATAGCCAGAATTAAATTCAGTACGGCAACAATCAGCACCGAAAAAAATATTCTCATGTGAAGGAAATCACGAAAGACTTCCACTACCATAATATTTAATGCCAGCCAAAAGAAAAAGAAAAAGAATAATCCTAAGACCAGATTTACGCCGCCGGCAAAATATTTTTTTACCCGACTGACAAAATTATCCGCAATACTGTGAAAAAAAGTACTCGCACTTTTTTTTATCAACCCGGCTAAAGGATTATACAAAAAGCCAAGCTTATTTTTTATTGCCACAATGTTTTCCTGTTACGCAAAAAATAATTCCGGTAAAGAAACCTATCAGCAAAGAAATTCCTACAGTAAGAAAAACGTTTTCTTTGAATTTAGTTTCTGTTTTAGGTAAATAATCGTCTTGAATCATCGTTTTCAACTCGGTTATTTTTTCTTCAACAACATCTTTGACCTGCTTAACCGCATCTTCAAACATTTTATCTTTCTTTTCTTCTGCCATTTTTCTACTCCTATAAATTTATTTTTTGTCAAAATTACGACGTTCGGTGTGAATTTCACGTCTGCTGTTTCGCTCACCTTTGTCGTGATTAAAACGTTCCTTAGAACGATTTCCGCCGGAAGCTCCCGGTTCTTCATCCAAAATCATTGAGAAATTAAGACGTTTTTGAGAATCAATTTCCATTAATTTTACTTTCACCGTCTGACCGACCTGCACTACATCGGTAACTTTTTCCACTCTGTTTTTAGCCATTTTTGAAATATGAACCAAACCTTCTTTTCCCGGGAAAATTTCCACAAATGCACCGAAATCCATCAGCCGAACTACTTTAGCGTCATAAATTGCACCGACTTCCGGGTCATTTATAATACCGTTAATGATTTTTTTAACAGCATCAAGATTTTCTCTGATTGTTCCGGAAATATTTGTTGTTCCGTCATCCTCAATGTTAATAACAACTTGATAATCGGCACAAAGTTGTTTAATTATTTTTCCCTGTGAACCTACTACCGCACCGATACTGTCGACAGGAATCATAATTGTTTCTATTTTAGGTGCATATTTTGACAAATCCGCTCTCGGTGCCGGAATAGTTTTGTACATCAAATCAAGTATTACATTTCTAGCCTCATGTGCCTGACGAATTGCACTCTCCACCATTGGATAAGTCAAACCTTTGATTTTTGTATCCATTTGAATTGCAGTAATACCTTCGTATGTCCCTGTAACTTTAAAGTCCATATCGCCGCTAAAATCTTCCTGTCCCTGAATATCGGTAATTGTAAGGAAATCATCATCGGTTTCGCCGGTAATAAGCCCGATAGAAATTCCGGCTACATGACTTTTAATAGGCACACCCGCATCCATAAGTGCCAATGAAGAAGCACATGTAGACCCCATAGATGACGAACCGTTTTGTCCCATTACTTCCGAAACAAGGCGTATAACATAAGGAAATTTATCAACATCCGGAATTACCGGAACTAAAGCTTTTTCTGCTAATGCACCGTGACCGATTTCACGTCTTCCCGGTCCGTTCATTCTTCCGCATTCACCGACAGAAAATGGCAGTCCGGAATAAGCGTGCATATAGCGACGTTTTTCTTCACCTTCAAGTCCTTCGATAATCAATTCTTCGCCCGGCGCCCCAAGTGTCAAAATATTCAAAACTTGAGTTTCACCGCGCATAAACATAGAACTTCCGTGAACTCTCGGCAAAACACCCGCTTGACATTCTAATTCTCGAATCTCATTGATTTTTCTTCCGTCAAGTCGACGATGTTCTCTTAACAAATGATGACGTACTGTTTTCTTAAATACGTAATCCAATGCTTCGCCGATTGCTTTTTTATTCTCTTCAAGCTCTTCTTCTGTAAAAAGAGCGAGTACCGGTTCTTCAACATATTTATCGTATTCTTTACGGTAAATAGATCCGTCAGCTTGTCCTTTAAAAAATAATTCAATCTTTTCATCAGCTACAGGCTTAATTTTTTCCACAATAGCCATATCTACTTCTTTTTCGACATAGTCAATTTTCTTTTTGCCTGCTTCATCCTGAAACTCTTTCATCGCTTTGGCGATTTCTCCAAGCGGCTCAAATGCAGCTTTAAAACCGGCAAGAATATCGTCATCACTGATAATTTTTGCGGCAGATTCAATCATTATTATTTTTTCAGCATTTCCGCCGAGAACAAGCTCAAAATCCTGCTTTTCGCATTGGGCAATTGTAGGATTTACTACAAGTTCTCCATCAACCTTACTGATTCTTACGCCACCGATATTGCAATCAAAAGGAATATCACTGACTGCAAGAGCTGCAACTACCGCTGTAAGTGCCAAAACATCAAGCGGCTGTGTATTATCTACAGCTAAAATATTGACTACAATCTGAACTTCTCTTGTCAAATCCTTAGGGAACATAGGGCGGATTGATCGGTCAATAATTCTGCCTTTTAATATAGCCTCATCGCTGGGGCGTCCCGGACGTTTTGAAAATTTGCTGCTTTTTAATTTCCCGGCAGCATATAAATTTTCCTTATACTCAACCTGCAGCGGGAAAAAGTCCAAATCGTTATTTTCAGGTCCCATTGTAGCAATTGCCTGAATTACATTTTCGCCTGACTGCAGCGTAATGCTTCCGTTTGCTTGGAAGGCGTACTCACCTGTACGGACTATCATTTCTTTTCCGCTTACAGTGAATCTTTTTTCTTTAATTGTTCGCATTTTTACTCCTGTTCTTCCATAAAATTACGTGCATTATAAACAATTTTTCGATGTGTGTAAAATGAGGAATTCTATTTTATGCACATCATCTTTTTACTCTGCTAATTTTCATTCACCCGACTTAATCACAAATTAAAACAAAAAAAGTGTACATCCAAAAATTATTTGCAATTTGGATATACACTTCTGTCAGAAATATAAATTTTATCAAACTAAATTCTTAATATATCAAGATAAGCTTGCAAGTCTTCCGGCAACTGTCCTGACGCATCTTCATACTTGCGGTATTTAGCTTCAAGGGAACGAACTGTTCGGTTTGTAATATTATTATAACGATTGTTCAAATCTTCAAACAAAGGAAGATGAGACAATCTTTCCCTAATATGTTTCGGAAACGGAATGTAACGATAAAAAATCTGACGTACAATTTTATTTACCTTAGCAACACCGTCTTTTTCATACAGCAGCCACTTTTCATAAAAATATGCAAATCTGTCTCTGTCCATTTTAATTTTATTAAACAGCATTTTAATATCTTCTTTTGCCTCAATAGAAAGCTCGTTCATCTTCTGATAATACTGTGAAAAGTCATAAAATGCACCGACAAATCCACCTTCCACCGGATCCATCCAGTTCGCACCGGCAATCAGCTTATTCAGTTCCCAACGGAAATGGGCAAAAGACTGAATCAAAGATTTTTCCTGCATTCCGTTAAATATTGTAGGAATTATCAATCTAGCACGAGAATGACGCTGATTATTAACCATTTCTTGCCACAACTGAACACGCACTCCCGTATTAGGTACTATAATTAAGTACGGTTTTACTTCTTTTGTAATCAACTCGCTTTTGCCCGGTATTTTCCAAGTAAGTTCACGGAAAAACAATGTAGGGTCAATCGTGTTAATTTTTTTAACTTCAGTGTTCAAATGTTTTGGTGTATTCAACAGATTAGAAAGATTTCCTTTAATCGCATTAGATGTCAGAAACGGAATATACGCACGCGGACTGTCTGATGTAATTCTCATTGATTCCTTAAACATGTTGTCAATTTCATAAACAACTCGCTTTTCAGGAGAATCAACAAATTCATTACCGCGTCCGGCACTGTGACGCATTGTTTTAATGTAATCTTCACCGTTTAATGACAAGCCCGGCACTTCATCCTGTTTGTAAATGCTTTCCAAATAATCAACTGCTGTTAAAATAGGATAATCAAGTTCACCTGAATTCTCAAAAAACTGTACTGCATTGCAAAGCCCATCAAGATGATTATCTTCAAGCAAATCTTCTTTAATAAAGCCAAAGTACATAAACAATTTTACAGACAACGGAATTTCAGCTTTGTGTTCAAAGTAACGGAACACAACAGCAGTAAATAGTTCAAAGAAATCTCTTTGCAGTTCCTTAATGATTCTGCGCGAATCTTTCTCAGTCGGATCTTTGAAATTAATTTTTTGAATCTTTTCAAAGTCTGCTTCCATTCTCTCCGCAATTTCCTGACTAACTCCGGAATAAGCAAGTATTTCCTGTGTTCCGTTCTTCAGCAACGGACGGAATTCAGACGGTTTATCATCTTCTTTTGCAACAATTTCGCTTTCATCAACATCCGGCTGCTTAGGAAGTGATTTCATAAAATCCTGCAGTGACTGCGCCAGATTTTCATACGAATGACCGCCGTTTTTCACATAAAGATTTTCTACATTCTTTATAACTGTAGCAACACCTTTCAAAATTGTCGGTTGAGCATTATGAAACACAAGAAGTTCACTTCCTAAATTCAGCAGCCTAAACAACTGTGAACTAGGATCATCATACAGAAAATCCATGCGCCGCTGAATCTGCTTATGCAGCTTTGAAACATCATCTGCAACCTGACGTGCAGTCAAAGAAACTCGCTTATAAATGTAATTAAATATTGAAATTTGACTGTGTATAATCTGCTGAAATGCCTGCGGATTTGCACGCACTATAACATTGGCAAACTCAAGTGTTTCCCAATCGTATTTTTCTTTTACATCTTCCTGTTCCGAATAAACTTTATCCAGCAGCTGAGAATTATCAGTCAGTAAAAAAGATGCGTCTATTGATTCGGGAAGCGCACCTCCGGCACTTTCAAAAGTATTAAAAAGATCGTCGGAACTGTCATTTTCCAATGCGCTTGCCAAAATTTCTATATTATCGGTAAGCTTATCTATTTCACCCATAAGTTTATTTTGGTAAACATAACTGTTTATGCACCAAACGCAGAATTCCTTTATACTGAGCAAAATGTTTCCGGCAATCTGCGGAGCCTGCTTTAAAAACTTCATCAAATCTTCACGAGCAACTTTAAAATGCGTTACATCACATTCTGTTTTCGCTACATAACTACAGCCCGATTCATCAGACAACAAAAATTCTCCGCCTAAAACAGAAGGTGTCGACACTTCTTTCAAGCATTTGCTTTTATCTGTTATTTCAAAGTCTAAAAAGCCCTTAATATTTTCTACACACTGCTTAATTTCTACAGTTCCTTTTTTCAGAAACAAAATATCACGCAGAACACTTCCCTGCAAAGCTATAATCTGTCCCGCTTCATAATGAACGGTTTCCGATTGATACTGCACTGCTGCCATTCTAAAATCCTTTTTATTCGCTTTTTGAAATTATTCGGAACATATTAACAAAAAAAATAAAAAAATGTTTACTTGTTAAAAAAATTACCAAAAAAAGTTTTTTGGTTTGCTACTTCATAATTTTCCTAAGCAACTTCAAAACCACACCGCTGTACGGCGGATATCTAAACCGCAAATCAGCAAAAAAACCTTTATGAAGTACGCTTTTTTTATGACTGAAAGTTTCAAAACTGCTTTTGCCGTGATAACCTCCCACGCCGCTGTTCCCCACTCCGCCAAAAGGCATATAAGGTGAAGCTAAATGAAGTATCGTATCGTTAATGCAGCCGCCACCAAACGAAAGAGTTTTTAGAATTCTGCGCTGCTGCTTTTTATCGGAAGAAAAAAAGTACAACGCCAGCGGACGCGGTCTGTCACTTACAAATTTTATCACCTCGTCAATTTTTTCGAAAGTTATAACCGGCAACACAGGTCCAAAAATTTCTTCCTGCATAACAGGTGCTTCAATATTTACATCATCAAGAATTGTCGGAGCTATCTGCAAAGTTTGCTGATTTGCCCGCGCGCCGCAAATTATTTTTCCGTCATTAAAATACTCACACAACCGCAGGAAATGGCGTTTGTTGATAATTCGCGGATAATCTGAATTATTTTCCGGCGAATCAGTATAAAATGCACAAATTTCTTTTTTCATTGCAGCCAGTAATTTTTCTTTTACCGACTTATGTACAAGCAAATAATCGGGAGCAACACAAGTCTGTCCGGCATTAATACATTTTCCCCACACAATTCGCCTTGCTGAAACCTGAATATCAACAGTTTCATCGACAATACACGGACTTTTTCCTCCAAGTTCCAAAGTCACCGGAACAAGATTTTCCGCTGCCGCTTTCATAACAATTTTGCCGACAGTAGGACTTCCCGTAAAAAAAATATAATCAAATTTTTCCTTCAGCAAAGATTCGCTTGCCGTTTTGTCACCAAGCACAACATTGACAAATTCAGGCTCAAAACACGATTTAATAATTTCAGCCAAAAGTTTTGATGATGCAGGCGATTCTTCCGACGGTTTTATAACGGCGCAGTTCCCGGCTGCAATAGCACCAACAAGCGGCATCAACGCAAGCTGAACCGGGTAATTCCAAGGTGAAAGAATAAGCACAACGCCGTATGGTTCACGATAAATTTTACTGCGCGACGGAAAATTAAGCAATGCAGAAGGAACGCGTTCCGGTTTCGACCATTTGGAAATATGTTTAAGTGCAAAACTGATTTCTTCCAAAACAAGCCCGATTTCCGTAGAAAAAGCTTCCGTCGGAGATTTGTTCAAATCACTTTTCAATGCATCAAAAAGTTTTTCTTGGTAATTCACAATTGCCGCATACAACGCTTTTAATCGAGATTTGCGCCACTGCACACTGCATGTAATTCCGCTGTTAAAAAAAGTTTTCTGCTTGGCAAGCATTTCTTTGTATTCCATTTAAAAACCTCCTAAAACAAATCAACTGTTAAAAAACATTTATTAGGTTCAATTTTGGTAAAAATAGCTGCTTAACTGTCATTCTAGTACTATGCACGGAAATCTTGCAATAGATTATCAACCTATTTTCTTTTAAAAACATTGCAGGCGCAAACACGAGAATGACATAAAAATATAAAACTCGGAATTCTGCCTATTAACTAATTTTATTTACTTCATTAAGAAAACTATTTTTCTCATCTTCCGAGAAAAGAAAATAATAAATCGGATGAAGCGGATCTGAAAAATCACGTTTTACCGAAGAAAGTGAAAGCTTATCAAGAATATATTGGATATGCGATGTTTTTGAAACATGAAATGAGTACGTGAAATTTTCACGGACAATAAAAGGCTGTGTTCCTCCGACTTTAAGTACTTCTTTTACACATTTCCCGTAAATCCGCACTAATCCGCCGGTGCCGAGCTTGATTCCGCCGAAATACCGCGTCACCACTGCAAGTACATTTACCACATCTTCACCGGACAACACCGAAAGCATAGGCTGCCCGGCAGTACCGGACGGCTCGCCGTCATCACTTTTTCCTTCCGCTACACTTTGTTTTTCTGCCAGTCGCCAAGCATAGCAATTGTGCGTCGCACCTTTTTCCGCAGCACGAATTTCTTTCAGCAGTTCATCTGCCTGTTTTGCTGAAGCAATTTTGTACAATCGTGTAATAAATTTTGATTTCTTTTCAGTAAGCGTAATGCATGTATCGTTGATTATTTCTTTCATTCAGCTGTTTCCCAAAGAAACAGGCAGCCCCGCATCTCTGAATATATTTTTTGTCAATTCAACAAGTTCTTTTGACGGCGGCACTGTATTTTCCAATTGATAGGTGTAATTCAGTTTCTTCCATTTATCACGCCCCAACGTAGAATACGGAAGCACGATAACTTTTTCGACACCATTGAGTTCTGAAATAATTTTGGCTTCATTTTTAATATCTTCAATGTCATCGGTAATTCCGGGTACAAGAACATAACGAATCCATATTTTTTTTCCGGCGTCGGCAAGCAGTTTCGCATTTGACAGCGTAATATTTAAGTCACCGCCTGTTAATTTATGATATTTCTGCGTATCACTGTGCTTAATATCCAAAATAAACAAATCTGTATCTTTCACAAGCTGCATTGAATCTGCTAAAGAAACAGAACCAGCAGTATCAACTGCGGTGTGAATTCCTTCGTTATGAAATAAATGCACTAACTCCGAAAGGAATTCTTTCTGCATTAAAGGTTCTCCGCCGGAAATCGTGATTCCGCCGCTGCAAATTTTTCTGTATTTACCAAAAATTTCTAAGATTTCCTGCGCTGTGTATTCTTCTTTGAAATCACCCGGCAACCAAGAATCAGGATTGTGACAATACAAACAACGAAGAGGACAGCCTTGAACGAACAACAGGAAACGCAGTCCCGGTCCGTCAATGGCTGTCAATGTATGGTAAGAATGAATCTTTCCCTTTATCATAAATTAATAATGCTCGTGGAAAGTTCTGCTGATTACTTCACGCTGCTGTTCCGGCGTTAATTTAATAAAGTTTACGGCATAACCGGAAACACGCACTGTAAGCTGCGGATATTTTTCAGGATGTTCCATTGCGTCAATCAAAGTTTCTCGGTTAAACACATTTACATTCAAATGATGTGCGCCTTGACTGAAATATGCGTCAAGAAGCGAAGCCAAATTGTTTACTTTTTCTTCTTCAGAAGCACCAAGCGCATCCGGAACAATAGAGAAAGTATTTGAAATACCATCTTGTGCATGACAGTAAGGCAATTTTGCAACTGAAAACAGAGAAGCCGCCGCACCTAATTTATCACGACCATGCATAGGATTTGCTCCCGGCGCAAACGGTTCACCGGCTCTTCTTCCATCCGGAGTCGCACCGGTTTTCTTACCGTAAACAACATTTGATGTAATAGTAAGAATTGAAGTTGTAGGCATAGAACCTCTGTATGTAGACTGCTTGCGCAATTTGTTCATAAAGCGTTCCACTACATCATAAGCAATCAAATCTACACGATCATCATTGTTGCCGTATTTAGGGAAATCACCTTCTGTTTGATAATCAATCGCAATTCCGTCCTCATCACGAATAACTTTTACTTTGGCATATTTAATGGCAGACAACGAATCCGCAACTACAGACAAACAGCAATACCGGTTGCCATAGTTC